>WGED01000523.1 GCA_015492915.1 Cyclobacteriaceae bacterium | reverse complement strand
GATAAACACTGTACCAGTATTGCCAACAAAATTATATTAAGCAAATAGAGATGTCTTTTCATTTTGTGTCTTTGTTTTGTTTAATTCCCAGATAATCATTTAATAAAATAAATGAACTTCCTATAGGTGATGCGAGGGCTTCTTTCTGTAGCTTTTCCGATAAGTCATTGACTGTTTTTTCATCCTTATCTGCAATAGCTTTTGTCCAGAGAATAAATTCGTTTTCCGGATCATTCGCCAGTGCATTTTCAAGCAAAGAGGTGATTTTTTCATTTTTCCCGAGTTTTTGTAAAGCCTGGACTTGCAGGTACAATCCGGGGCCTTCTTTTTGCCCGTCCTTAACCCCGTACTCAACTACCTTAAGGTAATACTCCCTGCTTTTTGGTATATCACCCAACTTTTCGTGACAATAGGCAATTATCGAATTTTCTAGCCTTTCATCAGGATTATAAGGCTTGCCTGTTCCTAATCTTTTTGGCCAAACTTTAGCTTTTTCCGCATATTTAACGGCTGTTTTGTATTTATTTCTTTTCAATGCATCAAAAGCAAGCCGTATAGTAGTTTCATAGTAAATATTTCTACCTTCAATAGCCCCCTCATAAGGAATTACAACTAAATCATTTAAAAAATCCATGGCTTTTTTATATTTCCCATCCCTTATAAGTGCCTCTGCATACAACATACCAAGCACCGACCACTCAGGATATTTTGTAAAGCTTTTCCTGGCCAAATATGCGGCTTTTACATAATCTCCACTCTTCATAGAATGCTCAGCAAGAGCCTTGTTGACTCTCCAATCATCCGGGGCAAGGGAACCTGCTTTATTCAATGCGGCAATAACTATAGCTTCATCATTGGCAAATAATTTGGCTTTTGCTAAGTAGAATGGTGCAAAATCGGGTTTTTCACCACATTGCCTGATCAAGTCCTTGGCCTCGGAAAAACGGTCTTTTTTCCATAGAATTAAAGCCGCATAGTACTTTAATTTCCAATGATCTGATTCTTTCATTAATTCATTGATGGCTTCATAAGTCTCCGTTCGATAAGGGAAAACCAAATACGGCGATGCATCCAAACCTTTTTGTAACCAACCCTCTCTGTTCTCAGCATCCAAATAGGCAAGCATTAATAAAATTATGGCATACTCCGGCCCTTTCTTAAGTACGTTAATACTCTCATCAACAAAGCCGTAATCCAAATACTTAATGGCCAGCTGCAAATAAGTCTCCGCGGGCAGCTCATTGGTTATTAATAATGACAGATCACCTGCGTTATCCCCGCCCCAGGCAATTCTTTCATTGGCAACAAAGGCGCTTGTCTCATCCAGATCATACAACACCTCCAGTATTTTATCAGCTTCCTCCCGGTTGTTTTTCATGCGGAAAGCAATAGCCTGTATTTCCATGGCAGCCACATTCGTGTTATTATAATTAAGTGCCTTTTGAGCATATTCGACAGCTTTCCTATATCTCTTCTCCTTTAAAAATAACCGGGCAAGCCCCGTATGAGCAGCGGATCGGTATGATGTTGACTGGGAAGCAATAGAAAATCCACTTTTTGCATCAGCCGTTTTGTTTAACTTCGAATTTATGATGCCAAATAAATAATTCGCCTCCGCATCATACGTATCAATCGCCAGGACTTTCAATACATATTTTAGCGCATCATGATACTGCATTCCCCTGTAATAGTTAAATGCAATCCTGTTTAGCGCCGGAGTATATGCCGGATCCAGCTCCAAACTTTTCAGATAAAGATCATGGGCTTTTTTATAGGGTTGCCCACCTTCAATATAAGACTGTTGCTTTTCAAGCTCCAGCCCTTGTGTATAATACCCAACAGCCGAATGCCAATTGAAATCTTCATTGAACTCAAGCGGACGATTAACAATTACATCTTCTTTTTTGGAGGAATAGAATAACAAATCATCTCCCAGTTCTACCGTAAACTCCTGCCCCTTAGCCAAATTAACAGTAAAAATATCTATCTCAAGCGGGCTGAGGCTGATGTTTCGCTCTGCCAGCAATTCACCATCCATGGATCTTACAATTAATTTGTGGTTTAGGGGAGATAATGCACTTAATGACACCTTCACCGAATCCGTATTTATTCGCTCTAAATTCATTACAGCATATTCACTGGCTTTTACCATTCCTCCAGTTCCTTTCACAGGAAACCACAGTTCACGGGACAAATGGCTGTCATAAGGTATAAACTCCCTGTGTTTGAAAGGAGTAAAACTACTTCTGGTCATCGCCTGATTAAACAGAACACCTGTCTGATATTCGATGTATTGCCCTTTTGTATCAGTTAACAAATCTTCCCAGATCATACCTTCATCGGCCAATCCCCATATCCATATTTTCTTTCCGGGCATTTCATCATAATTATGGATGTTCCCAAAACCAAAATCTTCGTCATGATAATACCCTCCCATAAAATCCGCATAGCCATTTAACACATGATATGATTTATAACTGCCAAAATCATTGTTATCATAGAAGGAAATATCTTTCCCGTTTTCAACAGGCCAGTCACCTACCTCCCCCTCATGACCGATATAATGATCGCCCGGATAAATAAACTCCAAATTTCCTTGAGCCTTTGCAGCAGCATTCATGTAATGATAATATGATACAGGCAGTTCGTGGGAATTAAACCAAAAAGCGCGTGTTTCCACATATGCCTTGTCCTTTGGTAGGTGTATCTCCACATTCCATCGTGTGTTTGTATGCAAATCCAACGCCCCGACAATCACCGATACACTCCCATCATCATACTCTCTGATTACATAATCCTGCGGTGTGGCACAAGTAGAAATATGGCTCATAATACCGAAATTATACTCCAAACCACCCGAAGTCCACGCACCCCGGTGTGCCACATCTCTGAATTTGACAACATCATTTAAATACAGAAATTCTTTCCCTGATGATTTTTCAATTGCTCCCCATATCTTTCCGCCAATATCCGTATTAACCAAAACTTTGATATAATCATTCTCCAACACAACCATATTCCACTCTTTCTGAATACTTTCATTGGTAAAACCGTCAAATTTGAAATACGGATAGTTTTTTTCCATGTCAGGAACCGGATCAGGATCTGAAAACATATAAGTTTTCATAACAACTTTTCTTTCTGAAACAGTTGCTTTTTGTGAATAACTGCTCATTGGCGGGGTTAAAAATATTAAAAGAACTAATATTAATTGTTTCATTTTATTGTTAGTAGTTAAACGATAAACTTTTCATATTAATAGAGATATCATAAGGCTAACAATGTACCAATACCTCTTTTTATGGCATTCTTGTAAACCAAGATTGCCGTTGCCATGTCATCTAAAGCCAGCCCCAGGTTTATGCAGATAATCCGTTCTTTGTTATTTTGTCTCCCTGCTTTTTTCCCGGCAGCTATTTCACCCAGATCGGCATAAGGTTCAGGTGTAGTTTTAAAATACCCTTCTCCGCGATAATAAGTCATTTGCTCATGATCGTCCGTTGCCAGCTTATCGGCTTTTTGCAAGGCATCCCCACTCCAATAGGTATCAAAATCCACAGGACTGGCAAAAACACCTTCAGCAAGCCAATCAGGTTGAATTACAGCCAGTGGTTCTTTTAAAATAGGCCCGCTGGTAACAATTAAGTCCAAATTCTCCACTGCCTCCCCTGGTTCTGTTACTACTTCAATATCTAATTGCAGCCGAGTGCCCATTTCTATTGCAAAAGCCTCTGCCTTCTCCGGGTTGATATCATAAACTTTAACCTGTTTTAAATCGAAAATACAAGCCAATGCTTCCAGATTACTTTTACCCTGGACGCCACAAGCAAGTATACCTACCGATGAACTATCCGGTCGGGCCAGATATCTTGCTGCCACGGCTGTAGCTGCACCGGTACGCTGTGCTGTTATCCATGTTGCATCCATTACGCATATAGGCACGCCGGTTTCAGGATCATTTAAAATCAGCAATCCGGTTATGTAAGGCAAGTTTTTAAGATGATTGTCCGGATAGCCGGAAATCCACTTTATACCTGCTGCCCCGCTTTTTGGGATATAGGCTGGCATCGCATGGATGAAAGCGTCTTTTCGGGGATGTATTCCGGGTTTTGGTGGCATTTCCACATTTCCGGCCCCTTTCTCTTTAAACATATCATCCAAAGCGTCAATTATATCTATCATAGAAAGGCCTATAGACTCTACGTTTTCCCTGCTTAGATACAATAGTTTGTTCATCGGGATTTCTTATTTTTTAAAAAACTTAAAAACAATTTTTCCGGTGTTGGTATCACATTTTATTATATAGCTACCTTGTTTTAAAGAAGAAACATTCATCTGATTGCCATCAATACCATCAAAGGATAGAAGCATCTGCCCATTGAGAGTGTATACATACGCTCTGCTTATTCTCGTATTTCCCGAATTTATTACAAGATAGTCGTCAACCGGATTTGGATAAAGGCGTATTTCAGTGTTGTGCATAAGATCCTTTTTATTCTGCATACCCGTAATAACATTCCCCTCATATTCAAAAGCGCCGATATCTAAAACGCCGACAATAACTCGTTTTGCAGAATCCTGATGCATTTTATACTCTAAAACAATGTCGTGTTCAGGAAGTACATCATCGG
>WGED01000522.1 GCA_015492915.1 Cyclobacteriaceae bacterium | reverse complement strand
TGAAAAAGCTGCTCAATACTGGAGTGGGAAGACAGCGCGGCGATGGCAAACTGCTCCGGAAACTGTGAAACGATATCGATGGTATTTTGTCCAATCGATCCGGTTGCGCCTAATAAGCAAATTTTTTTCATGGTATGACTATTTCGAAAATTTGGCTGTTTTGCCTGAGGTGAACACGGTTTTAGCCCGTAAGATCCAGGCCTGCGTTTCTACTTCATCCAGGACGGCGGCTTCTCTACAGCCAGCCTTCCTGAGCACCACATAATAAAAACACTGCCTTTTTCAGAAGCCCCCGGCACCTCGCTGCGCTTCAGCAGAAATGACGGGTATCGTTTTCCGCGCTCGACCGGCCGCCAGAGGGAATCAGCTATCCTGTAAAGCAAGAATTTAACAACATAGTGACCCTGATATTCTCCGCCTTGCTGATGGGAAAAAGGCCTCAGATATCCCTGAATTTCGACAAGATCAGTATGCGCATTGCACGAGACTTCAACCATATTGGCGCAATACTACCTGCAAGCTGGCGTCGTTTGCAGCTACTTTTTGCACATAGCGACACAAATTCTGATATTCACGCTTCAAAGCGGGCACGTATTCCCAAAAATCTTTACCTTCAATGTTTCTCAATATTTTCCCATTCACAACATCCACGCCGGCCCAACTTATCAGAATGTCCGGGTGGAACAATACCCAGGCAAAGCACGCTTCCCAGTATTTTCTCTGTGCAGAATCGAGATCATCCCAGACGCGATCCAGGTAGTCATGGCTCACCCACGCCATCTGTCTTTCAGTATATTCCGCGCTTCTTTTCTGGCCCAGACTGCTGATAAAATCCATCATGACGCGGGGGAAGGGGTCGTCGTGTGTCCACAAATGGCCATACTCGTTATACCATTCATGATATATTTTACGGTGCCTGGGGCCCAGCTCCCTAAAGGGTGCATCCTTTTCCTGATGGAGTTTAAAGTAGGGACGCCCGAATGCAATTAAATCCATAACGGCGTGTACCCAGCCACTTGGCATGTTTGACCTCTATTTTGAATTTTGTAAAGTTTTGTGGAGAATACGGTCAGGGCCTAGTTGATTAATTTGCAAAATACTTTTCGATATGTAATCTGGCGTTTCTTGCCGAATTGTTAATTTGAATTTTTTCCTGTAGCTCCAGGGCTCTTTTCCTAAAACTCGGATTGTTGTTTATTTTCTCTACAGCTCTTCGTATACTGTTTGCAGTTGGACGTGAAGTTCGGAGATTAATCCCGACCCCTGAACGTTCAACACGAGCACCTACTTCACCTTTGTCATCACTTCTACCTGCAACGATGATGGGCACGCCATGCTTAAGGGCAAGATTAACTCCACCATACCCTCCGTTTGTTATGAAAATTGAAGTTTTCGGCAAAATACATGAATATTCAACGCTTTCTCTCATATCAATATGCTTGTACTTTTCGAACTCTTTGATTCTTTTATGACCATTCAATGATACTACCAAATAAACGTCTAAATCTTTTAATGCCTCACAGCATGGTAGGATCAATTGCGAGACATCATTGTTTTGTACTGTTCCCTGGCTTACAAATATCAATGGTTTTCCAATCATGGCATCTTGCATGTCGAAGCCCCTTTCACATTCGTCTAAAACTGATGGTCCGATAATGCGAACGTTCTCCGGCAGTGCACTAAAATTATATTCAAAATCACTAAGACTGCTTTGAAGATAGAGCTGGCATTGTTGAATTATAAAATCTGCAAAATGTCCTTTTTTAAATTCAAAATCAAATCCAGCTTTATTAAACTTTTTCTCTGCATAAATATAGACCGGTCTCATAAGAAAATAGTATGCGAAGTATCGTGCAACTTGATAAAACAATATTCTGAGCTTATTCTGAGAGGCTCTCCAGCCACAGCCATATGGTCCGGTTTCCCTGCAATAACCTGGATATGGGATGACCCCGAGGACAAAACAGGGAATCTTCTCCTATAAAGCAGCCATTAACGAGCCTATGAATATACAGTCCGTTAAAATAGCATCATATTTC
>WGED01000521.1 GCA_015492915.1 Cyclobacteriaceae bacterium | reverse complement strand
CATTATACCCTCATGGTCATCTTTCGGAGGGGGGGTAGCAGGTCAACGGATAGAAAAAATCATTCATTTTCCATGAAATTACATAGGTCTGAGTATTCGCCCCGATTCATTGATAATATATAAACCCAAAATTCTCAATAACCTTTCTATTCCGAGCTTAAATTACTTCAAAATCAGGCACTTCGTTCACGTTTGACTCGTCACCATAAAAGTGCATTATGCCTCCTCATTAAACGTGCTGATTTTCTTCCCGCCCTGGCGGGACAAGTTGTACTTTAACCTCTCATCACGAAATCCCGGTGAGAATTTTGGGATAAAAAAAACCTCACCACGTAAGCGGTGAGGTTTTAAATTGAATTTGGGTTATATTATTTATTGTCTTTATCGTCTACTTCTTCGTATTCGACATCAGATACATCCTGGTCGCCACCCGGAGCCTGTCCGGCGTCAGCGCCCGGAGCCTGTCCCGCATCGGGGCCTGCCTGCGCACCACCGGTTGAAGCGTACATCTCCTGTGCAGCACCTTCCCACGCCTTTTTGAGTTCTGCCAGAGCCGTGTCAATAGCAGTCACATCCTGAGACTTGTGTGCATCCTTTAGTTTTTGCAGGGCATCCTCTATGTTTTTCTTATTGCCTTCAGACAGCTTGTCACCGTATTCTTTCAATTGCTTGTCTGTCTGGAAGATCATAGAGTCAGCTTCGTTGATCTTATCGATCTTCTCCTTTTCTTTTCTGTCTGCCTCAGCATTTGCTTCAGCCTCGCGCTTCATCCTTTGGATTTCGTCATCCGTCAGGCCGGATGATGCCTCAATCCTGATCTTCTGCTCTTTGCCTGTGCCTTTGTCTTTGGCGCTCACATGCAAAATACCGTTCGCGTCAATATCAAAAGTCACTTCAATCTGAGGTACTCCTCTAGGTGCCGGCGGTATCCCGTCGAGATGGAACCTGCCGATCGTTCTGTTGTCCTTGGCCATCGGCCGTTCACCCTGCAGCACGTGTATCTCTACGGACGGCTGATTGTCGGCCGCAGTCGAGAATATCTCAGATTTTCTGGCAGGGATCGTCGTGTTGGCTTCGATCAGTTTGGTGAACACGCCACCGAGTGTCTCAATACCCAGCGACAACGGTGTCACATCGAGCAGGAGCACATCTTTCACTTCGCCTGTCAGCACACCACCCTGGATGGCAGCACCAATGGCAACTACCTCATCAGGGTTCACACCTTTTGAAGGCTTCCTGCCGAAGAATTTTTCAACCGTCTCCTGTACCTTCGGTATCCTTGTCGAACCACCTACCAGTATCACGTCATCGATATCAGAAGCGCTCAATCCGGCATCTTTCAATGCCTGCTCGCAAGGACCGAGGGTCTTCTGGATCAGGTCATCCACCAGTTGCTCAAACTTGGCCCGGCTGAGCGTCCTGACCAGGTGCTTCGGAATACCATCAACAGGCATAATGTAGGGCAGGTTGATTTCCGTGCTGGTTGAGCTGGAGAGTTCGATCTTAGCCTTTTCAGCAGCTTCTTTGAGTCGCTGCAATGCCATCGGATCTTTTCTCAGGTCAATATTTTCTTCTTTCAGAAATTCCTCAGCCAACCAGTCGATGATTCTCGAATCAAAGTCATCACCGCCAAGGTGTACATCGCCGTGGGTGGATTTCACTTCGAAAACGCCGTCGCCCAACTCGAGGATCGAGATATCAAAAGTACCTCCACCAAGGTCGAAGACAGCGATCTTAAGATCTTTATTTTTCTTATCGAGCCCGTAAGCCAGCGCTGCGGCTGTGGGTTCGTTGATGATTCGTTTTACGTCAAGACCGGCAATCTGGCCTGCTTCCTTCGTGGCCTGCCTTTCAGCATCATTAAAGTAAGCAGGAACAGTGATCACCGCTTCTGTGATCGTGGTTCCGAGATAATCTTCTGCCGTAGTTTTCATTTTTTGCAGCACCATTGCAGAGATTTCCTGCGGAGTGTAGAGTCGGTCGCCAATTTTTATACGTACAGTGTCATTGTTGCCTTGTACGATTTCATATGACATTATTTTTCGCTCTTCACTCACTTCGCTGAACTTCTTGCCCATAAATCTTTTTATGGAGCTCACAGTATTTTTAGGGTTAGTGATCGCCTGACGCTTGGCAGGATCGCCCACTTTCCTCTCGCCATTCTCAAGGAAAGCAACGATCGAAGGTGTAGTCCTTCTTCCCTCACTGTTGGGGATTACAACAGGCTCATTGCCCTCCATCACAGCGACGCAGGAGTTTGTAGTACCCAAATCAATTCCTATAATTTTTCCCATGATATTTTAATTTAATTTTAGTTTCCAGTTCAATTACCGAATTGGATTCAACAAGCGTTATGCCAATCACCTGTGGGCAGGAAATCAATGCCATATTGTCAGACTTGAAGCAGCTTCGGACATTTTATATGTCACAAATCCAAATAAAACGTCAGGAATGGAAATACTCGTCGAGCAGTTTTCTGGCAGCAGAGATGGACGGGATTTTTTGATTTTCAATGTCTTTCTCAAGCGCCCTTGATAATTTGCTTATTTTTTCATTAGTATAAAAATGCTGCCTGAGCGAGTAGGAAATAATATCGTGCATCCATTGGATATTCTGGTGCTGCCTGTTCTTTTGAAAAAATCCTTTTTTCTTCATGAAAGTCGTGAATTTCTCAATCTCTCCCCAAATTTCTTCAAGCCCTTCATTGTGAATGGCCGAACAGGTGAGCACAGGCGGATACCATCCTGTAACGGAAGGCGAAAACAAGTGAAGAGCATTTTCATACTCACGCCTGGCACGTTCACATTTTACCTTATTGTCACCGTCAGCTTTGGTAATGACGATGGAATCGGCCATTTCCATGATACCTTTTTTAATACCTTGCAGTTCATCACCTGCACCTGCCAGCATCAGCAGCATAAAAAAATCAACCATGCTTTTAACCGTTGTCTCGGATTGCCCGACGCCTACCGTTTCAATGAATATCACTTCAAATCCCGCAGCTTCACAGAGCAGCATTGTCTCCCGTGTTTTAGTGCCTACGCCGCCCAGTGAGCTGCCTGATGCAGATGGCCGTATGTATGCAAGCGGGTTGGTAGCCAGGGTTGACATCCGGGTTTTATCACCCAAAATGCTGCCCCCGGAGCGCTGGCTGCTCGGATCGATAGCCAGCACGGCAAGCCTCAGATTTTTTGCCGTGACAAGTTGACCGAAAACCTCAATGAAAGTGCTCTTACCCACTCCCGGCACCCCTGTAATGCCAATACGGATGGATTTGCCGGTATGCGGAAGGATCTTTTCGAGTACTTGCTCGGCCAGTATATTGTCCGACTCCAGGGCGCTTTCTACTAGTGTAATCGCTTTGCTAAGTATGATTTTGTCACTTTTAAGGATACCATTTACATATTCTTCTACGGTGAGTCTTTTCCTTCGCTTATACATGCAATTGTACTTATTTAGTGTTACAAGTAAGGTTTTTTATGAAAAAAGCGGAAATCCGCCTCTAAGTTTTTTTAAGTTTTGGGTTCATTTATCGCGAGGGTACTTTTTCGTCCATGAACAAAAAAAGCATTATAGCGGATTCTATCTTAGGGACTTTGTTTATTATCTCCCTGATTCTCCTCTTCCGGATGGTCACATTTCTGGGGAATTTCAGTCTGCTCGATCCTATCGGAGATGCTCTCTCGGATGTTGAAGTCACGGACCTGGTATTCTCTGAAATCCGTCAGAATCCTGAAATAGACAGAAATATTGTGTTGGTCAATATCGGCGAACTTTCGCGCCGTGAAATTGCGATGGAGCTTGAGATCATCAATCGGTTCAACCCTGCCATCATTGCCATTGACAGTTATTTCTGGGGGCCGAAGGAGGACACGCTGGGTGATGCAATGCTCAGAACGGCGCTTTCGCGTATTGATAATCTTGTGATGGTGAGCAAGCTCGAATATGACCCTGCTACCGGAAAATATGACAAAATCAAATATTCTCATGAAACCTTTAATATTGGTAAGACAGGGTTTGCCAATCTTGAAACAAACGCATTGTCTCAATATCAATATAAGGTATGTCGCACTTTCCCGCCTGAAATGATGATTGATGGCAGGAAGGAAAAAGCGTTTTCTGTGGTGGTGAGCGAAATGATCGACAAAAAAGCTGCGGATGCATTTCTGGCAAGGGGTAATGAATATGAAATCATTAATTATCGGGGAAATGTCATGGACTATGGTCAAACACGGTATGGCGGCAGGTTTATCGCACTTGATGTTGACGATGTGTTTCAAAAAAGATTTACTCCCGATCTCATAAAAGGTAAAATTGTGTTATTCGGTTATATGGGTAAAAATTTTAATGACAGATCATGGGAAGATAAGTTTTTTACCCCACTCAATGTGCGCTATGCCGGCAGATCAAATCCTGATATGTTTGGGGTAGTGGTCCATGCCAATATCATTTCAATGATCCTTAACCGGGATTTTATAGATCAACAAAGTCAGATGGCCGGTATTGTGACGGCATTGATCATTTGTTTTTTGACAGTAATATTCTTCACGTGGATATATCGAATGTTCCCATTGTGGTACGATGGCCTCACCAAGGTGATTCAGTTGATTCTGGTATTACTGCTTTTGACCGCGAGTGTATTTATCTTTCACTGGTTTGACTATAAAGTCAGAATGACGTTGGCCATCATCATGGTATTGCTTGCGGGCGACTCGCTTGAAGTGGCTTACGGCGTACTGAAAAATCTGTTTTCAAAGACTAAGAGAAAATTGGTTTTCAGGTTCTCCAGATCCGGACAATGGAAAAATGACAATCAGGAGGCACCGGTGCAGGTGTCCCATAAATATTAAAGAAATTTTCAATAAAAAATTTAAAGCAATGAAAAAGTCAGCTTTACTCCTCGCACTTATTTTAATGCTGTTTCAGCCTCTGCTGGCTGAACAGCCTCTCTTTTCTGTCATTCTGAATAAGGGTGACAACACCATTGACAAAGGGCAAAAATCCGCCCCCCTCGTGCCGGGCGCACGACTGAATCAGGGAGAAGAGATCAAGGTTGAAGAGGGTGGATATGTAGCCCTCATTTATGAACCATCCGGCACAGGGATAGAGATAAAGCAAGCGGGAGAATATTCCGTGAACGATCTCGAAAAACTGGCCAAGGAACAATCGCAAAGTATTCTCACCAAATATGGCAAATTTCTCATGAGTAAGCTCATCAATAATGATGAGCAAAATCAAAACCTGAATGTGACCGGTGCTGTGGAACGCGGGGATGTAGATGTCATTGAGGTATATTTTCCCAAGGTGGCGGATGTGTATGGTGAGGAGGTATTTATCTCATGGCGGCAAGCGGATGATCTTGAAAATTATGTGGTCACTGTAAAGGACAAGCTCGACAAAACTATTCTTGCCAGGAATGTGAAAGGGACGAGCTATACTTTGAAGCTCGACCAGGCGCCGCTTGCAGGCGAAGAGATGCTGATTGTAAATGTAAGAACAAAAGACAAGGAAAATATTGTGTCGGGAGATTACGGGATCAAACGGATCACTTCACCGGAAGAGCGCCAGATTGAAGAGGAATACAGCGCAATGAAAAAGGTAGCGGGGGAAGATACTGCGCTCAATAAGCTGTTGATGGCGTCCTTTTTTGAAGAGAATGAATTACTGGCCGATGCGTTGTATTGTTATTATCAGGCGATGCAGACAGCGCCCGACCCTCAGGGATTCAGAGAGATATATGATAATTTCCTTGCCCGGAACGGTTTGAAATAATACTTGTATTTTCTTTTTATTCATTGCAGATCACGCGATCGCCAGGTGCAAAATGCACTTGCTCATTCATAACAGTATTTTCAGAATGAGCCTTTGGGGTGTCGTGTAAAATTTATGAAAAAATAGTCAAAAATCCATGGGGGACCAGCCGGATGGTTATGGTTCCCCATCCATTTTGTGCTGTTCGGATATATAGTCCTGATCTGCGAGCGTCTTAAAAAAATCGAGCCAGATGTAAGCAAGCTTGTCGCCCGCGTCCACGCGCACCGAATGGGTGGAGCCCAGAGGGATGTGGAGGAGCATGTTTTCCGTCAGCAATACGGACTCGTCGTCCGCCGTCACGGTGCAGCGGCAGCCTTTCATGCCCAGAAACATCTGCTCGAGCATCGGATGGCGGTGCGCGGCCACCTCATCCGGGCCGTCTGTCTCCACCGTTCCCATGCACACCCTCGGCACTATCCATTCCGGGAGTATCATGCGGTTTACGGTCTTCGGGCTTTTGATGTCTTCCGTGTAGACCGTGCATTCTGAAAAGGCTTTCAGGTAAAGCTCCGCATGTTTTCCCGGCTCTTTCGATATCCCTGCCAGATCAGCCTCCGTCAGTTGTTCCCTTATGAGCAAACAATAAAAATCCTGCCCCTTTTTTACGGTCAGTTCATACGGCTCACCGAAAGGGATCTTCACGATCTGTTTTGCTCTCAGGTTGCTGGCTGTGCCTTTCGTCTTCAGGTTGGCCGTCCCGCCAAGGGGCAGAAGCACATCATAGTGTTGTTTGCTTGCTGTGACTGTTTTTCCGCACGGCCCCTTCATCGACCAGTATTCGGCGACAACACCCTCAATTTCATGCTCCATCACCTTTGCCGTATCAATATGGCCGGGGGGTTTATGCTTTAATGAATCAAGAGAAAGGTGTTCGTATTTTATCATTTGCATTCACTTTTCATTGCTGATCCGTTCCGGAATTTTTCGGCTTTATGGTCAGGAGCATCATGCCGGAGATGAAGACGCCGATGCCCGCGAGCTTAAAAACGAGGCTGAGCGAGATGCCCGCATCTTTCAGCGCGCCACCCACATAGATCATGACCGCGCCCACCAAAACGCTGAAAAAGCTCATGATCCCATATCCTGTCGCCTGATAGCGCCTGTCAACCGTTTGTGTGATGATAGGCATGAAATTGGCATCGTGGAAGCCCTTGGAAAGCCCGAAAATCGTGATCCCGAGCACGGCGATCCAGTACAGGTCAGCGGCAGCCATCAGATAGAGGAACGGCCCGCCGACCAGAAAACCCACGGCAGTGATGTAAATCCTCCCTTTGCTGGTCCTTCTGGCCCATCTGTCCGCGAGATACCCTCCTGTCAGCACGCCTGCCAGGGAGGCGATCTGTATAAAAGCCGTGCCCGACACCCCCGCTTCGCCCAGCGACAGGTGGAAGCCTTCCTTGAAAAACGTGGGCAGCCAGGCATAAATAAGCCAGAAACTCATGCCCACAAGTCCGCCGTAAAACAGGATGACGAGATAGCCGCGCGAGCTGAACAAGCTGGCGAGCAGTTCCCGGAGGCTGAACCGGTCATTTCCCATATCCTGTTTTTCATCCTTATCCGTTTGCCCGTCAGGGGCGTCTTTCAGGGTGAAGAACACGATAGCGGAATACAGGATTCCCATTATACCAAACAGATGATACCCGAAGCGCCAACTCCATATTGTAGCGATGTAACCGCCCAGCCCGCCGAGCGCCATGCCCGCATACAGGCCCGTCATCAGAATGCCGGAAGCCAGGGAGCGCGTTGACCCTTTGTGATAATCCATCACCATCGCCACGGCGGCAGGCATGTAAAAAGCC
>WGED01000520.1 GCA_015492915.1 Cyclobacteriaceae bacterium | reverse complement strand
TTGTAATACCCCCACAAAACCGGCTTTTCGCCCGTCCTGCCGTTTTCTTCTATCGAAACATCATAACCCAGTTCGCCAAATTGCCAAAGCATTTTCGGACCGGGCATCAGGTATAAAAACACCGAAGCCGCTTTTATCCTGTTTAGTGCTGTGGATTTGTTTTTAACAGAATAGTCCCCATCCCCGTTGCCGTACTGGAGGGCATCATACATCTGCCGTTCTTCATCATGACTTTCCATATAGGTAACCAGATTCAACTCAGTCCAGCCACGCTCTGGGGCATAATTCCAGCTTAGGTCCGATTTGTTATTATCATGATAGCCGAGAATGGCTTCCTTGTAAGTGCTGTGCCCGTTGCCCCAGAGCATCAGTCCATGGTCCGAGAGTATTTTTTCTTCACTGTTATCGGCAAAATGCTCGAGAATCATCCAGGTATCCGGGGAGTAGCTCCAGACCTTATCCGCCATCCGCTCAATAATGGCAATCCGTGAAGGGTCCTTTTGGCCCCATTTGCCTACATCGTTACCTGATTGGGTCTGCGTGAACCCCTTGGACAAGTCAAACCTGAAACCGTCAACATGATACCGGTTGATCCAGTAATTCAAGGTGGTATCGACATAATATTGCGTATAAAGACTCTCATGATTCAAATCGTTGAATACCGAAAAAGGGTGCGTGGCCTGTACATTGAACCAGGGATTGTCAGATGTAGGCCTGAATACACCATCGGTGAAGTCAAAATACATCGCTGCATAAGGATTGGGGATATCCTGGTGATTAAAAACTATATCCAAAATAACCGAAATTTCATGGCCATGGGCAGCATCAATAAATTCTTTCAGCTTAGCTTTGGTACCGTAGGCTTTGTCAGGGGCAAACATGAAGGTAGGATTGTACCCCCACGAACTGTTTCCCTGAAATTCCATAACCGGCATCAGTTCAATGGCATTGACTCCCAAAGACTTAAAATATGAAAGCGTATCGATCAGGTTATCATAACTACGGTTGTTCTGGTCGAAAAAATCCCTGATGTGCAATTCGTATATCACAAGGCTTTCTTTCTCCGGTCTTGAATAATTGTTATTTTTCCATGAATATGACGTCTGGCCTGTCTGCAATACCGACAGCCTGTTGAAATACCACTTATCCTGCAACGCCTCCGGCGGATATTCTCGTAATCCGGGATAAATGGTTGAAGGAATATACTTATCATCCGGATCGAGGATTTTATCAGAATACGGGTCGGCGACATAAATTTGTTCGTCCACAAGATATTGAAAAGCATATTCCTGCTGTGGTGTCAGGCCATTGATCTCAAGCCAAAAATATTCACCGTCTCTATACATCTGATATGCGGGATTTATGGAAAAATCATTGAATTCGCCCAATACATACACGGAATTCTTCAAGGGGGCCAGAAGGCAGAGTGTTACTTTGGTCAAATCATCCTTATCATAGTTGATCCCGGAAATAATGCCTGCCGGACGTGGTTTTGAAACGGTTGGCGTTCTCACAACATAATCAAAATTGATAACCGTATCCCCGACAGCGATTGCATTAGTCACCGTAATTGAGCAGGGTATCAGGCCCGAAGTCTCCGTAACCGTATGTTGATACCTGTAGTTTTTGGTATTGCTTTGGGTGTCCACCACCGCTCCGTTTACAGAAAAAACAAAACTTGCTGTATCGCTTGCGGCGGCCTCGATTTCCAACTGGCCGTTTGTATCCACAAGCACATGCTTATTGTCCGGTTTTAGCAGAAGTGCAGAAAATTTGTCTTCGGCAAAGTTCGCCAGATAATCGGTCGTTTGACCGTTGCTCCAGTCATTGCCTTTGAGCAAAACACCCAGTTGTTTCTCATTGCTGATATCCTGAACAAAAAAATCACGGGGGATAAAAGTGATGGAAAAGGTTGTTTTTCCATTATCTGTTTTTTTAGTGAATTTCGCATGGTCTGTCAGGGATGGATCATTGGAAGCAGGATTGACATTGTATTTTGCGTCAATGTTGCTGCCCGGTATCCACACCCATATCCAGGCATCACTCAGGTTTTCCAGGGGATTGCCTGTGACGTCATAAGTGACGGTAATTTCAGTTTTGTAAGTAAAAATGGCAGGTTCAATTACCGGTTTGATAT
>WGED01000519.1 GCA_015492915.1 Cyclobacteriaceae bacterium | reverse complement strand
GCATAAAGCACTTTTATGGTGACGAATCAAACGTGAACGAAGTGGCTGATTTTAAAGTAGTGTTATGTCAAATGAAAATTAACGTAAATACTGTTTTTAAATTAAAACACAGGAATGCCGGGTGTAGAATGATTCTACACCCATATATCAAAATTCCGCAAACGATATGGATTTACAATCCGCACAATAACCGTTTTGGAAATATCAGGGTGTAGTTGCAAACTACACCCAGCATTGATTTTATTCTTGACTTAACAGTAGTGTAAGCTCGGAATAGAAAGGTGATTGAGAATTTTGGGTTAAATGATAGATCGATTGTTCGGAGTCCCATTATCAAAAAAAAGGCTGCCTTTCAGGGGCAGCCTTTCACATCGTTATGCAATGTTACTTTATAATTCTACATCCCACCAAATACGGGTCATAAATTCATCAGGGCCTTGCCTGTTTATGGCTTCAGTATATTTATCGGGATTGAGCGACTGTTCTGCTGCCGGATATCGTAATCTCCTCGGTATTTGTCCGTTTGACTCATTACCCGGATAGTTTACAGGTGTTAGCTGTGGATAACCGGTTCTTCTCCAGTTAGCATACGCTTCATACTCATTGAGGAAAGTGGCCACCCAGAATTCTTCGCCGAGTATCCTTTCCCACTCTGCCGAATTGTATGGGTTTGCTGTGAGATAGGCGTCGACGTCGGTATCGGGCACTTCAAGAGAGGCGTCATAAAGGCCCAATTGCTTCATCGCTGCCCTGACGCCTTTTTCATATTCAACCGCTGCGTCACCGGAATACCAGTTGCGCTCTATGGCTTCAGCCGTTAAAAAGCAAACTTCAGCATAAGTCATAAAGATCATAGGCGAGCTCCTCAGCACAAATAATGGCTCTATCCTGCTGTAATCATCAATCGGATCAAACTCATCGCTCGGATCCGGATCAACAGGCCAGCTCGGATGTGTTTTAATCGTGGTGGCGTCATAGCCATTTGGCATTCCTTTGGCCGGGCCTCCCATTCCGTCCACACCCTGGCGCCAGCTATAAATTTCAAGCCTGGGATCATTTTTTGAGCTGAGCATATTCACAAATGTTTCACTTAGCCTCGGGCTGTCATCGGTAGCGTACCTTTCACCATTCCAATTAAATACTTCACCGATACCGTTGGTCCGGTCGGGAGGAAGGCCATGCTGAATATAGCAAATGTCATCATTGCTCTCCATCACGCCACCGGATAGGGCTTTCCCTACCCATGTCGAAGCGTCATTCGGGGCAACTTTCACCAGCCTCATACCAAGTCGAAGCATCATGGAATAAGCGAATTTCTTCCATTTTGAGATATCGCCTCCATAGATAAGATCCTGTTTTCCCGGATTCGGTTTGGTAGCGTCAAGACCTGCTGCTGCTTCTTCCAGTTCCTTGAGCATATCAGCATATATTTCACTTTGCGGGTCATATTTAGGATTGAAATTTGACTCCAAAAATCCTTTCCCTGCTTCTGAATAAGGTACATCACCATAATGATCAGTAAGACGGTGAAAAGCGAATACCTTCCATATCCTGGCGATATTGTAATAATTCACAAGATCTTCATTGCCTTCGATTGAGGGGTCCGTAATTGCTATCAGGTTAACCAGATCCTTGATATAATTTCTGTAAGCTCTCTCCCAAAGTGAAGCTGAATAAGACTGAATATACAGATACTTATCTCCCGCCCAATAAGTCGGTAAAGTAGCAAAGTGCTGTATCATGGTTGATTGATAGATCAATACAGCTCTCCAGTTTTCATATCGTTCTCCCGATGTTTGTATCTGGGTATATGCCAGAATAAACCCGGGGTCAATTTCGTCGGCTGCGGTTGGATTTATGTTTAAATCCTGCAACTCCTTTGTATTACAGGTACTGAACACGATAATTGAAGTCAGTACTATTGCTAAAATATTTTTTCTTCGATTCATCATTTTAAATGTTAAAGAATTAAAAATCTTTATGACCAATAGCTAAAATTGGGCTCTCAGATTGAAACCAAAACTACGACTCTGAGGCACACCATACCATTCCAGACCCTGTCCGTTGCTGGTATTGTAGGTTGATTCCGGGTCTACATTTTCAACTCCTGAATAAATCAGCCAGAGATTACGAGCAACAAAAGACAAGCTTAGTCCATTGAAAAAGGTCTTGTCCATCATGGATTTCGGGAAAGTATATCCAAAAACGAATTGACGTAATTTCACGAAGCTGGCGTCATAGATAAAATATTCAGAAATATCATTGTACCTTGCCCAATAATCCTGCGCAATGATTTGAGAAGGGTCTGCACTTCTGCCGGGGATTACCATTTGAATTGGCGTGCCATCAGCCAAAACGCCATCAATTTGAATTCCATTTTCCCTGCTGTCGAGTGTCATCTTATGCATACCAGATCCAACTGCACCTACATTGGTTCCTGAATACAGATCGCCACCGGCCTTAAAGTCGATAAGGAAACTCAGGTTGAAATTTTTAAACCTGAATGTGTTATTAAATCCGCCAACATAAGGATGAATCCCTGAACCGAGAATTCTCAGTTGAGGATCCAGCACGGGAAGACCATTAGCGTCATATACCTTTTTGCCATCTAAACGAAGTTGAGCAGTTCCGACAATAAGGCTATATCCACCAGGCCAGCTAACGCCGTTTTCATCAGTATAGGCAATTCTGTGTTGTGCAAAAGCCCTTCTGGACCGGGCCGATTGGGCTTGGAACACCTTCTGATCACCAACCAATTTCAATACCTGGTTATCGTTGTAAGAAAAGTTTATGCTGAAATCCCATGAGAAATTGCCATCTATGGGTGTGGCAGTCAACAATATTTCATGGCCTTTGTTGGAAACTTCACCGACGTTAACCGTGGCGCTGCCATATCCAGTTGATTGGGAGATAGTAGCATTCAGTATATCATCAGTCGTCAAACGATTATAATAGGCATAGTCTATTCCCAGTCTGTTATTGAAGAATCTCAGATCAAACCCTATTTCATATTCGCTTACAGTTAATGGCTTCAGATCTTTATTGGGCACACTGCCTTGGGTAATCCGGCCAAGTGCAGCACCCATATGTCCCTGCCCCCAGAGGCTGTAAGTAAGTGCCGTTTGATACGGATTCGTATCACCGCCTACTTGCGCCCAAGAAACTCTCAGTTTACCGAATGTTATGAATTCGGGCAATGTAAATGCATCGGAAAAGACAAAACTACCACCGATACTCGGATAAAAAATACTGTTGGTTTCCGGGTTAAGTGTTGAGAACCAGTCATTCCTTCCTGTGGCAGTCAGGAAAAGATAGTTTTTCCATGACAACTCGACTGAGCCATACAAAGAGTTAATTCCTTTTTTGGAAAGACCATACCCATAACGCTGATCCGATAGGTTGGACACTTGATGAAAGAATGGGATATTGAAATTTGTACCACCTATATTTATGGATTCGTCCTCTCTGATAAGTTTGTTGCCTCCAAAGAAAGCGTTTATCCTCAACCCACCATAGGTATTGTCAAATCCAATCAGATATTCCATATTGGTTTCCTGGACGGTTCTTTCTCTTTCCCACAACTGTCCGAACGGACGATATCCTGTTCCGTAAGGCTCCAGATCCCTACGCCTGTTTTGATACCAGTCAGTACCGATACGCCCATGCACCCAAAGCCATTCCGTGATGTCCCATCTCAGAAGGGCAGATCCGATGATCCTGTTTCTGATATTATTGGTTTCGAACTGGTAAGCAGCCCAATATGGATTCTGGCTATATATATTGCTACTGTACTGCAGTTCAGTGCCGTCTTCCTTAGCCCCTAATTTATCAGTCGGGCCTTTGAGGTCCTCCACATTGATGCTGGGGGCAAGGTAGCCAAGGGTGTAATTACCATTACCCGGGGCATCGGACAATCTTGATCTGTTTTGCACATCTTCCCGTACATATTGGATTTTTGCAGACAAAGTCAATTTTTCCACCCAGTTGGCATTGGTTGTTAAGGTGATATTTTGACGATTCATGCCTGAATTGGGAGTGATAGCTTTATTCCTCAGATCTGAAGCTGAAAACCTGAAGGTTTGTTTGTCACCCCCACCCACAAGTGCAAGGGTATTAGTCCAGGTTTGTCCTGTGCGGTAAAACTTCTGATAATTATCTCCATTAAATGAATAAGGTCTCATTTCTCCATCAAACTGAATCACAGGTGACCCATCGAGCCTATCACCCCATGCACTGGCGCCATAATCCAGCGCTTCTTTTTGGGTTGTTGGTTTCTCGCCACGTGTACCATGACCGTATTCCGTTTGCCAATCAAAAAAGTCGAAAAATTTATCAACTGTATAGTTTGAGTTTAACTCAACACCTATTCCTTTTCTCTTAGTGCCTTTTTTGGTTGTGATAAGAATGACGCCGTTTGATGCACGTGATCCGTAAAGAGCCGCAGCCGTATTTCCTTTCAATACGCTGATACTTTCAATATCATCGGGGTTGATACTGACCAGGCCATCTCCCTGGTCTGCGCCACCCCACATGCCTGCCGAACCTAACTGAGTGTTATCTATTGGTACGCCATCCACGACATATAGTGGCTGGTTATTTCCTGCTATTGAGGTATTTCCCCTTATAACAACACGGCTTGATCCGGCTACGCCTGATCCGATATTGGCCACATTGACACCTGCTATTTTGCCTTGTAATGCATCTCCGAGGTTAATTTCCCGTGCTTCCGTGAATTCATCTCCCGATAATTCAGTAACGGAATACCCCAGTGCTTTTTTCTCCTTTTCTATCCCAAAGGCCGTCACGACTACTTCACTGAGCTGTTTAACATCAGGTTCCATTACCACATCAATGATAGATTGATTCCCGACTTCCACTTCGTAATCGAGATATCCGATGTATGAAAATTTTAGTTTAGCCCCGTTTGGAACATCTAAAGTGTAGTTACCATTAACATCTGTAATGGTCCCGAGTTGGCTTCCGACAACTACAACATTGACACCTGGCAGAGCAGAACCATCTTCCCCGCTGGTGACTTTTCCACTAATTTGCCGCTGAGCAAAAATATGACCAGAAACAATGGTGAAAAGTAGAAAGACCAGTAATTGTTTTTTCATCATGCTATATGATTAGGTTAGACAATAAATTTTAAATGATAATAATACGAAACTTTTATTGCGCAGTCAATCGTTTACCGCAAATAATTTTATTTTTTTGCAATAATTTGCGGTATTTCTGCAATTATTTTGCACGGAAAAGCCATATAAG
>WGED01000518.1 GCA_015492915.1 Cyclobacteriaceae bacterium | reverse complement strand
GGATATCTGTTCCCGTTCGGGCATAAGGCGTCGCTCGTCAAGATCACGGAACGCAAGTTGGACAAAAAAACCAAAGTGGCTGTCAACCGTATGCGGTACACCGTGGTGGTGATGGAAAAGGAAAAATTATATGCCGGCCGTGACCCGAAAAACAAGTTCATCCCATTCCCGTTTCAGTCGGTCGAAATCCTCAATGATGCTACGCCAAAGCTCGATCATACCAACTCCATCCTCAACCTCGGCACCGAAGCGCCGAAATCAAAATATGACAACTCCGACACACAGGTGCCGGTCTATAACTTCTGGATGGAATCAGGCGGTAAGCCCCTTCAGTTCTCCTTCCTGGCCACCGACCGTGAAGGACAGGTGGCTGAATTGAAGCTGCCGCTCATCTTCATCAGCGAATCCGGCGCCTTCGACAAAAATGCCGTGGAGCAAATTACCGATGCCTACAATACCAGCACATCGCGTGTCACTGCTTCTGCCTCCGGGCAGGTGATTGCCTACGCGGAGAGCCTCGTGGAAGGCGACACGAGTTTTGAGACGAGCGGCCTGATGTTCGGGAGCACACTTTATGACGGCGGCAAGAACAACATCCGATTCCACCCGGTCATTCAGTCTGCCAGGGTGAAGGTGAAAGCCGTGGAAGAGCTGACCGGCAGCTGCGAGCCGGTTGACATCAGAATGCACGACGATGACAACAGGGCGGGACTCTTTGCGGAACTCATCAAGCCCGCCATGCTTGATTTCAACGGCAGTACCGACAAATCGGGCGGCATGTTCAACCCCAACGCGGGCATCTCGGCGCTATCGAAACTACAGGGGCCAATCGGAGGCAATGTGGAAAAAATGGCCAATCTCGACTTCGATCCCTCAGAATTTTTCAATGACAATGCCTCCCTCGGAGGGGTGGCCAAGCTGTTCGGCGTCATCAAGATATTCGAATTGCTCTTTGGCGATATCAACATAAAAAGTGAAAGTGAAGAACTCACCGACGCACTGAATGAGTTGAAGACAGAGCTTGAAGGCGTGAAAAGTGAGATTTTGGCAAAGAAAGAGGAACTCGAGCTGGCGACGGAAAAAGCCAAAGCGGCCATACAGCAGCAGATCGACCAACTGAAAGCACAACTCAACAGCTTTCATGACCAGCTAAAAGATACACTCAATAATATGGTGCCCAAAATCCCGGGGCTCAAGATGTACAATACGGGCGACGCTATGATCGTCGAATACAAATGGCTGCCCGAGCTGGAAAAGGAGAAATCCTTCTTCGGCTTCCTCACCGTGCGCATGAACGGGGACCCGGAAAAATCCATGAATGTGGCCACCAAACTCGTTCGCCCGTTTGATACGTCCTCACAGACGGATATGAGCGTTTCGGCGAGGCTGGATGAGTTCAGCATTGAGATCGCGGAACTGCTGGCCGTCAACTTCGATTTTATCCGGTTCGATGCGGGCACGGGCAAAAAGACCAAGGTGAATGTGGGTCTCGATCAGGATGAGGCTATCGTATTCATGGGCCCGCTGGCATTTGTCAATAATCTTCAGAATATCATACCCGGCGACGGCTTCGGGGAGGGGCCTTACATCAACCTGCAACCCACGGGTGTGAAAGCGGGCTTCGAGATCGGCATCCCCAGCGTGGAGGTAGGTATGCTCAGCATTGCCAACATCACCCTCGGCGCCTATGTGCGGCTGCCGTTCACCGGCGCCCCTCTGACGCTGGGGTTCAACTTCTGTCGCAGGGAAAACCCCTTTACGCTGACCATTTCATTCTTTGGCGGCGGGGGCTTTTTCGCTATGGAGACGAGCGTCAAAGGGTTTGTGATGATGGAGGCGGCTTTTGAGTTTGGGGCCGCTATCTCCTTCGATGTGGGTATAGCCAGCGGCGGTGTGTCGGTGATGGGCGGTTTCTATTTCAAGATGGAAATGGTCGATGAGATGACCATGGTGGAGTTGACCGGCTACATCAGGATGAACGGCGCGCTCAGCATCCTCGGACTGATAACCCTGTCGCTCGAGTTTTATCTGGCGCTCACATATATCATGAAGTCCATGGGCGACTCGAAGGCGGGCAAGTTGTACGGCGAGGCAACGGTGAAGGTGAAAGTGGAAATCCTGTTCTTCAGCAAGTCCGTCTCCTTCACGGTGCGGCGCACGCTCAAGGGGGCGGATGCCGATCCGACCTTCGCCGAGATGATCGAGGAGCCCGACTGGACGGAGTACTGTGCTGCGTTTGCGTAAATGCAATAATGAAGACATGAATAAACTGTATGAATGAGTCTGATTACGGGAAATAAAAGGTGCTGGGTGCTAGGTGCTAGGTGCAGGATTTAATTTATATGTGATTCTTTTAATGACAAATCCATGAAAAAAACACTGATTTTCACCGCATTGCCACACAGGGTGTCGGAACAGGACGGCAAAAAAATGCTGATGCTGTCGGTCGTCGCAACCATAAGGCTGCACACGCCGGGTACGAGCAAACTGTCCAAAGCCAAAGATGTGCGAGTGTGGCCGCAACACATCATGAATGCCTCCTGGACCATACGGTTCAATAATGTCGAAATTCCCGCCACTTTGCAGCAGGAAAAGATCGACGCAGCGCTGTGGGACAAGCTGATGCATGATGACATCAGGGTAAAAGGATTTGAAACGGAAGATCTCACCCAGTACCGCCTGGTGAGCTATCCCGTGCGGCATGTCCATGACTTTGTGGTGGATAATTATAAAAAATTCGCCGTGACGCACCCGTCCAATGCTTTGGAAATCGGGCAATTTCTGGACACCAACGGGCTGGCGGCCATATCGCGTTACAGGCCCCTGGGCGATGATGCGTACAAAAAACTGAAAGAGACGCCACGCCGCACCGAGCTGACGGAAGCGGAGATTTTCAACAGCCTGAAAATTGACCGCCGGAGGATAGAGAAGGCGCTGGGATTGAAAAAAGGCTCTAAATTCATACCCTTCAGGGATCAGCCCGATCCCGCCACCGATTTCCTGCAATTCCGCGATTTCCACCAGGTGGATAAAAAACCGCTCAAGGCGCCGCCGCCGAAGCTTAAAAAGCCTGAGTTCGAATTTCATGACATTCTGTCGATTGTGAGCAGCTATCCGCAGGTTCAGCGCAAGCTGGGCCTCGTGCTCGATTTTGTTATGCCTTTTCAGGATGACATTCCGGATAGCGGTGTGCTGCACCTTCTGCCCTCGAGTTTCGGGTTTAAGGAAGAAACGGAAATCTCATGCCCCAAGGTGGCTTACGGGCTGGAAAATGAAAGCTTTTATGTGCGTTCTGAAAATGACAGCGTAATAGACCGCGGCTTTGTGAGCATCAATACCCCGGCCTTTACCGTAACGCAGATCGACGCCGACGGGGCCGCGCTAAAGCTCAACAACATGGTGGAAAACAAGATCATCGAGGATGCCAAGCTGAAGATTGTCAACATTAACCTCGCGGGCAGCAAGACATTGAAAGCCATAGGACTGCCGGAAGAGAAGTCGGAAAAATCGGGGCTGCCCGTCATCCGTTCGGCGGGCATCGCCCTGGCACGCAACGGTCTGGCAGAGGTGATGTACTTCCGTTTCCAGAAAGCCACCGTCATGCACAAGGCCCTCCTCAGCAAAAACAAGCTGGATAATGGCCTGAAAGTCATCATCCCCGATGACAGCGACGCGCTTTTTGCCGATGATGTCGTGCAGGGGTATCGCATGGACATCGCCCTGAGCGAAGCGCCTGACAAGTGGTATTCCCTCCATTGGAAAAAGGACGAATACACTTATTATGACAGCAACGGGCAGCCGCATGCGATTGATGGCATCGTACCTGATGAGGGATTTATACAAATTGCTGTCGCGGAGGATGCGGAAGGGGATAAGAAGCTTTTTACCGGTGAGGTCATGTTTCGCTGGGAAGGGTGGAGCTTGTCGGTACGCAGGCCGGGCTATGCCATTAATGAAGAAGATGACGAACACCCAAAGGATTATGTCAATACAGTCAAATCCGTTGAAGCAAAAAAATATGCGCTCGACAAAGACCTTGATTTTAAACTCAATGCCGTGTCGAAAATAGTGCCCGGTACATTGCCCAGATTACGCTTCGGGCAACAATACATGATCCGCGTGCGCACCGTCGATATGGCGGGCAACAGCCGGGGTCTCGATGAAAAAACGCCCGATCCGGCAAGAAATATGATCCGGAGTTTCAGATATCTTCGGTACGAGCCCACGGCAAGCCCTGTCGTTTTGCTCGGCAATGCACTCAGGGACGGAGAGTCGCTCGAACACCTTGTCCTGCGCAGCAATTTCGATGAAAAACCAAAGGATTACGAACAGGCCCATCCCCTCAATGGCAAAACCTTTGACCCTCAGCCACTCCGATACTTCCTACCCCCGAAAAACAGCCAGTTAATGGCCGAAACCCATGGGAAATTCGATAAATCCTTTGGCGGCGATGAGCAGGAAGCCAAAAAGGCCTATCAGTTCATCATCTCGAGGGAAGGGCTGCTGGAGCATGGCCCGGACGGCAGGGACAAGGTGTACAAGCCCGATGAGGTGAAAATGATCTATCTGCCCGATCCCATGGCTGCCGGCGTTAGCCTGTCAGCCGCGGAAGGGTATAACGATACCCACTCGCAGGAGTTCGACACAAGGCTGTTCAGCTTTTTTGGCAACCAGGAAGTGACCGGCAAGAGTACGAACATCGCTATCGGTGATGACGAGTGGCACAGCGGCAAGCCTGTAAAGATAACGATAGCCGAGGGAAGAAAGCGGGCCGAATGGCAGGCCGGCAAGCGTCTGCTGACGGTCTTTTTGCCGAAAGGTGAGCGCACCGTGATCAACTTCAGCTCGTGGTGGCGGTGGGACGATATCGAAAACCTGTCGGCGGTGTGGGACATGATAAGGCATGAAAAACCGGCAAATTTGAAGATGCTGCGGGAGCTGGCGTTCACGGGCAGGCATGGCATGATCAGCCCCGCAAGGCAACTGGAACTGGTGCACGCGGTGCAGCAGCCTGTCGAAGCCCCGGAGATCAGGCAGATGCGCGGCGACAGGAACAACAATCAGACGGACTGCCATGTGCATGCTCAGATCACCATACACGGCTACAGCACGTTGAAACTCGATCTGCAGGCGCGATGGAAAGAGATCATCGACCTGCCGCACGACACGGAGCCCGAATGGATGGACCGCAGTGGCGGGATCAATGACATTACGGTCAATTATCATGACAAAGTGCTGGAGAAGGGCGCTTTCGCGGAAGCGAAATCAGGGAAAAATGATCCCAAACCCATAGCTCAAGTATATAACAATGAGAAGGCGCCCCTGACGCAAAAGTTCCCCGACACGAAGCATCGAAGGGTGAGTTATCAGGCTGTCGGCACCGGCCGGTATCAGGAATATTTCGACCAGCTTCTCAAACAGGACAAGCTGCCGGTGACGCGTGTCAGCGAGGTTTTCAAGGATGTCATCATTCCCAGCTCGGCCAGGCCGATGAAACCGGAGATTGAATACATCATCCCCATTTTTGAATGGAGGAAAGGCAAAACGTCAACAGCCCTGCGGCACAGGAGGCTCGGCGGCGGATTGCGTGTTTACCTGAAAAGGCCGTGGTTCTCGTCGGGCGAAGGAGAAAAGCTCGCCGTGGTGCTGCCCGGGCGGCGTGCAGGACAAAAGCCATCCATGACCCTGGCGGCAAAAGGGCAGGGATTCAACGACAAGCTGACCTATTGGGGCGTGGACCCTATCAAGCTGTCGAGGCCGGCGGAAGGTTACAGCCCGAAGGCTGAGCATTTCAGGATGAACCCCACAGTGGACGAGGTGGCTTATCCGGCGGACGATAAATACAAGGTGAAGGCCGTGGCCTATCCCGTGGAGTTTGACAAACAGCGCAAGCTGTGGTACTGCGACATGGCCATCGAACACGACAAAATGTACTATCCCTTCATCAAGTTGGCGCTGGCGCGTTACCAGGAGCATTCCGTAAGGAAGAACAATACGGACGTGTGCCTGTCGGAGGTGGTGCAGGCGGATTTCATCCAATTGGTGCCCGAGCGTACTTGCACGGTAAGATTTAAAAAAGACGACCTTAACACAAAATTTACCGTGACGGTAGAAGGCGCCATGTCACTGGCCGGGGCGAATTATTCGCCTTCGAATTATATCGTTATCTCATTCTATAATACTGAGCTTGGGCAACCGAAATACATGCTCATCGATGACAGCACCAATGACAAAGACCTTCAGAAAAAAAAGGTTGTCGCCCACATTACCGAAAAGGACATTAAAAATGACCGTTTTTCCATATCGCGTGAATTCAAACTGCCCAAAGCGTATAAAAAGGCCCCGTACATCATTATTGTGGAAGAATACGAAAAAGCCGCCTCGGGTACACCCGGCAAACTGAGTGGCAGTAAAAATCCGTATGCACACGAAAACCAGCCGCGGCTCGTTTATGCCGATCGGTTTGACATCAATGTAAACCCTTCCAGGATGAAGAACATCAGAT
>WGED01000517.1 GCA_015492915.1 Cyclobacteriaceae bacterium | reverse complement strand
CTGCTGGCCGTGGATTATCGACGGGCTCAATGACCGCTGGGCGGAGATATTTAAAAATCATGAAAATGTCATAAAATCCTTCGATCGCATTGCCTTCCAGGTCAGCAATCTTGACGGGCGTTTGTACACAAGTGTGGCGGTAAGCCATCACGAACAAAAGGCTGCACCGCCGAAAACAATCAGGATACAGCGAAAACAACATGTCCGGTTTTCATCGCCCCTGATCACGAGACCGTTTATCGTAAAAAATCATGTCACCAAAAAGTTTGAAGTCCTGGTGCAGGATTCGGCGCTTACGCTCCACCTGATCTCCAACGGCGGCGAAGTGCTGTGGAGTAAAAAATTACCGGAGAAAATCGTATCGCGAGTTTACCAGATCGATTTTTACAAAAACTCAAAACTTCAGTACCTCTTTGCCACGGAACATCAGCTCCATCTCATCGATCGCAAGGGGCGATATGTTGAGGATTATCCGATTGTCCTCAAGAAGGGCGTCACGGCAGAATATCTCTCGGTGATCGATTACGACAATTCAAAGAGGTACCGGTTTATGCTGGCCGATGTGAGCGGGGATATTTACCTGTATGACAAAAAGGGCAAAAACCTGGAGGGCTGGAACCCCAGACCACTCGATGGCTCCCTGGCGCTGCCCGGATTTCACATCCGTGTGAAAGGCGGCGATTGTATGATAGCGCTACAATCAAATGGTGTACTGAATGTGATGAACAGAAGGGGAAAGATGTATCCGGGATTTCCTGTTGATCTGAAAACGACTGTCAATGAGAGCCTATTTGCAGATATCGGTAATGACTTCAAATCGACCAGGATGGTAACGGTATCGGAAGAAGGCGAAATCATTGAGGTAAATCTGAAAGGCAAGATGTTGCGGCGGGAGCAGTTATACAAGCCCGACAAGGAGAGCCGCTTCCGGCTGGTCAACGATGCGCTGAATAAGACTTTTGTGATCGTGAGAAGAGAATACAATAAGGTGAGCATTCTTGACAGAAAGGGTAACCTGATGATGGAGAAAAATATCATTGCCTCCGGCGATCTGGATGTACAGTTTTACAATTTCAGCACCGAAAACAGCATCATCGTAATCAATGACCCTGTGCAGGAGTTTTCTTATGTATATGATAAAAGCGGTGAATCGATCACTTTCGGACCATTGGAGAGCAGCCACCCTGTCGGACTCATTTACTCACAGCGCAAAAAGGAATACATGTTGTACAAGTGTTATAAAAACGACTTCTCCATCGAGATATTCCACTGATCTTTTTGCTTAAAGCGCGTTTTAATTAGATTTATAACCGGATCTTATGAAAAGAAATAAAAATCTGTCTGCCATGAAAATAAAGCATATTTTATTGTTGTCCCTGTTCCTGGTGCCCGCCGGAATCTTTGCACAAAGCACAACGAATGAAAACTACAGCCTTGCGTCGCCATATCAGACGATCCTCACCCATATCAAATATCTGGATGAGGACAATTATGAACCGTCCGTGGCTGCAAAAGTCTTTGACCCTAAACTGGTGACCGCAGAAGAGGCCGAAGACCTGGCTGTCAAGCTGTTGCAGATTTACAAGGGGGAGGGAATCAATATTTCCTTCGAAAATATTCCCATGGACCCGAATTATACGGATTCCATTACAGGGAGGCAGATGTATGTGATCCATAAGAAATATCCGCAGATATATGTCGAAAAATCCGGGAAAAACTGGTATTACTCCAAAGAGACCGTCGAGTCGATCGATGAAATTTACAAGGCGGTATATCCTTTTGGAGTTGATAAATTGATCGATGTGCTGCCAAAGCTCGGCACTTCAAAATATTTCGGGCTGTATATGTGGCAGCTTATCGGTATTCTGATAATCGTTTTTGTGGCTGTGGTGATTCACAAGATTTTTACACTTCTGATAGAAAAGATCATTATCACAATTTTGATAAAAAAAGGCCGAAAATCCATAGCGCGGAGCTTTGTGGCACCGGTAGCCAGACCTGCCAGCATTCTCATCGTATTTCCGTTACTGTTGCTTCTGATACCGGTGCTTCAGTTACCGATGAAGATCAATTACTACACGATCATTGTGCTTAAGTCGCTCTGGCCGGTATTTGCTACCATTGTAGGCTACAGGCTTGTGGACGTGCTCGGTGTTTACCTGGAAAAGCTGGCTACTAAAACAGAGAGTACGCTCGACGATCAGTTGGTGCCCCTGGTGCGCAAGGCGATTAAAATATTTGTCATTATCATCGGTGGCCTGGCGATATTGGCCAATCTTGAAATCGATATTATCCCGTTACTTACAGGACTTTCGATCGGTGGTTTGGCCTTTGCCCTGGCAGCACAGGATACGCTTAAAAATTTCTTTGGTTCCATCATGATTTTTATTGACAAGCCGTTTCAAATCGGAGACTGGATCACTTCGGGCAGCATTGACGGCACAGTGGAAGAAGTCGGCTTCAGGGCCACGCGCATCCGCACATTCCGCAACTCGGTCACCTATGTGCCCAATGCCATGCTGACCGATTCGACTGTTGATAACCATGGCCTGCGGAGGTACAGGCGTTTTTATACTAAGATTTCCATTACCTACGACACACCTACGGAGGTGATCAAAGCCTTCGTCGAAGGGTTGCGAAAGATTGTGGAAACCCATCCGCACACGCGCAAAGATAATTATCATGTGTATCTCAATGATATGGCGGACTCTGCATTGCTGGTGATGTTTTATATCTTTTTTGAGGCGCCTGATTGGGGCAAGGAATTGCAGTACAGGCACGAGGTCTTGCTGGAGATCATTAAGCTGGCAGAAAACCTCGGCGTACAATTTGCCTTTCCGACACAGACGCTGCATATGGAGACATTCCCGGGAACGGTAGGCAACACACCAACCTATGATACCGATCCGGTTGTTCTGAAGAAGAAATTGCAAGACTATATGAAACGGTCGAAGGAATGGCAGAAAGAGGGTAAAGCCTGATTTTTACTAAGCGCAGGGCAAAACCGGAGACCGGCAAAAATCAGATACCCGGTGTTAAGCTATACAAGATAAAATCATTGATATTTAAAAATATGAAATTTGCCACCAAAGCCATCCATGCAGGGGTAAAACCTGATCCAGCCACCGGCGCAATCATGACGCCGATCTTTCAGACTTCGACTTTTGCGTTTGAGTCGCCCGGCGAACATAAAGGTTATGAATATTCCCGTGTGCAGAATCCTACGCGGGAAGCGCTTGAAAAGAGTATTGCCGCACTGGAAAACGGACGGTATGGGTTGGCTTTCTCTTCAGGCGTAGCAGCCATCGATGCTGTGATCAGAATGCTGGAATCCGGCGATGAAGTGATCGCCCCGACAGGACTTTACGGCGGTTCCTTCAGGTTGTTTTCAAGACTCTTTGAGCCTCTGGGCATCAAATTTCACTATACACCCATGACTTCCGGGGGAGAGGTGAGCGGACTCATTAATGAAAAAACCAAAATGATTTGGGTTGAATCGCCTACCAACCCCCTCCTCCGGGTCATCGATCTGGAGATGATCTCAAAATTGGCAAAATCTCATGGCTTATTGCTGGTGGTCGACAATACATTCGCCTCACCATTTTTGCAAAATCCGCTCGATTTCGCTGCTGATATCGTTGTGCATTCTGCCACAAAATACCTCGGCGGTCATTCCGATGTGATACTCGGCGCGGTGGTAACGAATGAAGAATCGCTGCACAAAAAAATTCGGATTATCCAGATCACAGCGGGTGCCGTGCCCGGGCCCAATGATTGCTTTCTCATCTTGCGGGGAATCAAAACATTGCACCTTCGTATGCAGCGACATTGCGAAAATGCCAGGACCATTGCCATGTTGCTCAACGATCATCCGAAGGTGAAAAATGTATTTTGGCCGGGACTGCCAGGCCATCCGGGGCATGAAATCGCACGGAAGCAGATGAGAGACTTCGGCGGGATGGTTTCTTTTATTCTTCAGCAGGATACGAAAAAGGCTGCATTCCGATTCATGAAAAAACTGCAATTATTTACTATCGCCGAATCGCTGGGGGGTGTAGAGTCGCTGTGCGGGCATCCCGCTACTATGAGCCATGGTTCCATGCCGCGTGACCAGCGCGAACGGGCAGGCATTCACGATTCTCTTATCAGGCTGAGCATCGGCATTGAGGATACAGAGGATCTTGAGAATGATCTCATTCAGGCTCTAGGGTTAAGTCAAGAATAAAATGACGCCGGGTGCAGTTTGCAACTACACCCTGATATTTCCAAAACGGTTATTATGCGGATTGTAAATCCTTATATCGTTTGCGGAATTTTGATATATGGGTGTAGAATCATTCTACACCCAGCATTCCGGTGTTTTAATTCAAAAACAGTATTTGCGTTAATTTTCATTTGACATAACACTAAGATTTAACCCAAAGATCTCAATAACCTTTCTATTCCGAGCTTAAACTACTTTAAAATCAGACACTTCGTTCACGTTTGATTCGTCACCATAAAAGTGCATTATGCCTCCTCATCAAACGTGCTGATTTTCTTCCCGCCCTGGCGGGACAAGTTGTACTTTAACCTCTCATAACGAAATCCTGGTGAGAATTTTGGGTTAAAAATAAAACCTGCAGCGGCAACACGCCGGCCTGCAGGTTTCGAAGTAATACAACAATTATTCCCTGGATAGGGAACTGGACTTAGATATTACTTTCCAAATCTTACCCTGAGCCCGAATTCACCCCAGCCTAAAGGGTTGTAACCCAGAGCTATAAATGCCGCAAGCTGGTTGATGAAAAAGTATTCAACACCTAATGCAGGGAATACCCCGAATTTTGTGGAAGATTCAGAACCCGCTGTTCCAAAACTATCCCATTTGTCACGCTGCATTATCAGTCCCATCTTCAGAGTAAAATAAAAGAGTAACGGGCTTTGCTGCATGGATAAAAACTCATTCAGATACAGTGTCGCAAATATGCCAAACATCATTGTTCTGACACTTTGTGAATAGTCGTACCCATCTCCGGCATTGTCACTAAATCCATCCTTGTAGTAGGCAAACCATAATCCGAGAATCAGGTTATTCAGCACAGCAGACTGTTGATTCTTGAATGGTGACATTTGTGCCATGATCAGAAACGGGATTAAGGAACTATTTCTGTCACCAAAACCATCTTCATAAATAGTGTACTTATTCCATACCGTAAAATTAATTGCCAGCAGCAAGGAGAACGCCTGGATACGGCGATAATAGTCCTCATCCGACCCCTCAGCCATTTTAGTTGTAATCGCGGCTTTTGGGTTGACGCCGATCGGGAGGCTTTTCATGTTTATTACATTGCTTAATCTGTGGAGATTTGTTCGTTTTGCCAAAACTTCACTGTTTAGCCCTACGGCAAAAGATTGCTGAAATGACAGTGCGAATACGCACAAAAGTATTGTGGTCTTTTTCATAGATGATCAGGTTTTAGTTGTCTATTAATTGGAAATCAAAAAGAAATTTAACCAATATCAGCAACAATTCAAAAAATAAACCTATTTATTCTTTGAATCATCACAATTAATCAAGCCGGGATTCTGACACCATCATTGAATAAACTTAAATTACAACAGGAGTGTTCTAACGGCTGGAATAATTGATGCTAATATTTCAACCTTCGGAATTATTATTTTTCCATTTCTCTGCAGATATTTGATGCCATGCCACAGAGATCTTTTTTTTGGATACGTCAATGCCTTTTCGGCGTCATAACTCTTTCATTATTCGGTTCATGCGCCTCAACCAAAATCAAAGTGGAAAAGACGCCATTGGACAAATACCTTATGAAAAACGAGGTATTTCGTGAGAGTCACTCGGGTCTCCTGGTCTATGATCCATATGAAAAAAAGACCGTATTTTCATATAATGCAGATAAACACTTCACCCCTGCCTCGAACACCAAGCTTTTGACTTTCTATACCGCTTTACAAATACTTGGCGACAGCATTCCTGCTATGGAAATTTGTCAAAAAAACGATACACTTTATTTCAGGGGCACAGGTGGTCCTGCACTGCTTTACCCTCCATTTGAGCAAAACAATGCTTTCGATTTCATAAAAAAGTCAGAAGCGTTACTTGCTGTAGTCGAGCGGCCTGTAGCCGGAGGCCGTTTTGGAGCGGGGTGGTCGTGGGATGATTACCCCTATTACTACTCTGCTGAAAAAGCTGCTTTTCCCATCTATGGAAATCTGGCATTTTTTCATAAGGACAGCGTCTGGGACCATATCAGGGTTACCCCTGCCCTTTTTGCAGACAGTTTGCATGTGCGGCAGGAGCCCACGCTCGAAGGTTATGACATCACACGTAATGAAATTAGAAATATTTTTGAGATACGCTTTGGGAATACACCCTTTCAACTGGATGAGGTCGTGCCGTTCCGCTATTCGGTTAACCTGTTTGTGAAAATGCTGTCGGACACTTTGCGCAGACCGGTGATACTTACCGATCCGCCCGAAGGCTGCACCTGGGAAACAGCGTATTCGGTAAAGACCGATTTCGTACTGAAAAAGCTTATGATCGAATCGGATAATTTTATTGCCGAACAGCTATTACTTCTTGTGAGCAGCCGCCTTGGTGACACACTCAGCACAAAAAATGCCATTAAATTTATGAAGGAAGGCCAACTGTCCGGATTAAAGGATGACATTTACTGGGTTGATGGATCGGGTTTATCACGTTACAATCAGCTTACTCCTTATTCTCTGGTTTCGGTGCTGGAGCGATTGTACAAAGAACAACCCCGTGACAAACTTTTTGCCATGTTGCCATCGAGCGGAAAGAACGGTACTCTGCGTGGCGCCTTTTTCAACATGGAAGGCCGCATTCATGCCAAGACGGGCTCCATGCGCCATGTCTATAATCTGTCCGGATTTCTTGAGACAGATAGCGGAAAAATTTTAATTTTCAGTTTTATGAATAATAATTTCAATGTTTCGTTCAGTGAATTGAAAAAGGAAATGGAAAAAGTACTGATGGGTTTCGTAAATTACCGCTGATGAAAAAAGAATTTATTGTTCTACTTCTTTTCGCAACTATTGCAGGCGCATCTGCCCAGCCATCGATTAAGATCGCCAAGCTAAAATACAACGGCGGCGGTGACTGGTATGCCAATAAAACCGCCCTGCCAAACCTTATCGCTTTTTGCAACCGCAACCTCGATATGAATCTCGCTAAAACCGAAGATGTCGTGGAGATCGGGAGCCCGGATATCTATTTATATCCATACGTTTACATGACGGGCCACGGCAATGTGGTCTTTTCGCAGCAGGAAGCAGAAAATCTGCGTAACTACCTGATCGCAGGAGGTTTTCTGCATATTGACGACAATTACGGGCTCGACAAGTTCATCAGGCTTGAGATGAAGAAAGTCTTCCCTGAGCTCGATTTTGTGGAATTACCTTTCAATCATCCCATTTATCATCAGAAATATGACTTTGATAAAGGTCTGCCCAAAGTCCATGAGCATGATGGTAAACGGCCTCAGGGTTTCGGCATTATTTACGAAGGCCGGGTAGTATGTTTTTATTCCTATGAATGTGATCTGGGCAACGGCTGGGAAGATCAAAGTATTTATAATGATCCTGAAGCCATCAGGCAGGAAGCGCTCAAAGCAGGCGCTAATATTCTCTCTTTCGCCTTCACCCAGGATTGACCCCGCACAGTGATATCCATGGAAAAACAGCTATTTTCTCATGTTCTCACACAAAAAGGCTGAGTAGAAATATCAGTACAAAACCCGCCACTGATATAATCGTCTCCATGATGCTCCACGACTGAAGCGTCTGTTTTTCAGTCATGTTCAGGTACTTGCCTACAAGCCAGAAACCGCTGTCATTGACATGGGAAAAAGTCGTCGCACCTGCTGCGATCACCAGCACTACCAGCGCCTTACCCATTTCATCTGTACCCAACACTTCGATTACGGGTGCCACCATGCCCGCGGCTGTGATCATGGCCACAGTAGCCGATCCTTGTGTTATCCGTATGATAAGTGCCAGGATATAAGCCAGCACGATGGGTGGTATATTTTTGTTGCTGACCATTTCCGCCAGTGCAGCTCCCACCCCGCTGTCCACCAGTATCTGTTTAAACACACCGCCGGCCCCCGTCACCAGAATGATCAATCCCGCCGGTCCGAGCGCTTTGTTGGCGATCTGCATCAACTGCCTGCCGGTATAGTTCCTCTTGTATCCGAGAAAATACATCGCTGCCAGCGTGGCGATGAGCAATGCGATAAACGGATGACCAATGAACCTGAAAATCTCCGTGACTTTGGCCTCTACCACCCACCCTTCCTTGATCGCCATGTCTGTGACGGTACTCAACAGGATAAGGAAGAGAGGCAGGGCAATGAGAAAAATGACCCACGAGGCAGAAGGCATATCCCGTTTTTCGTTACCTAATATCTTTTCGTCTTCAGAGATATCCGGCGGGTCAAGATGAATTCTTTTCGAAATATAATTTCCGAACACCGGACCGGCGATCATAGCCACCGGAAAACCGACGATAAATCCAAACATGATCACCCAACCGAGTTGGGCACCGATAATCTCGGAGACGGCGATGGGGCCCGGAGTCGGCGGCACAAATGCATGCGTGACCGCGAGGCCGGCCAGCAATGGAATAGCATAAAACAACATGGATTTTCCCGATTTTCGCGAAAGCGCATACACCATGGGGACGAGGATGATAAATCCCACGTCGAGAAAAACGGGTATCGCTATGATAAATCCCGTAGTCATCAGCGCCCAGGAAGAACGTTTTTCGCCAAACCGGTTCAGCATGGACGCCGACAACGCTTCGGCTCCCCCCGACGCCTGGAGAATTTCACCAAAAATCGACCCGATTCCAACGACAATGGCAATAAAGCCCAGAATACTTCCCATGCCTTCCTGCACACTCCTGATCACATCCATCAGCGGCATGCCTGTAAAAATCCCAACCAACACGCTGGTGATCATAAGGGAAATGAACGCATGAATTTTGAGCTTAATTACAAGTATAAAAAGCAGCAGGATAGCCGCGAGGGTGATACCAAAAAGTTCCAGCGGAGTCATAGAAGTGAGATTAATTTTGTGAAATTCAATAAATGATCAAAATATCAATATATGGCAAATTATTCAAACAAAACGTTATAAAGCGGTTTGTGAACAGCTCCGGGATGCGGCATGACGATCGGATATCAAGCCGAAAAAAGATTACGTTTGATATTGTGTCTTTATAAGGTTTACTTTGCAAAAAAACAGGTGTATTGAGCAAGAAGAGGAAAAAGAAAGCAAAGGGCAAAAGCGCTTTCCGGCGTGGTTTATTGAAGGTAGCAGGCTGGCTGCTATTGGCAGCCATCAGTTTTCCGTTTTTATTATATCTATCCATAAAGCTTGGTTTTATTGCTCCTTTGCCGGATCATGAGCAACTGACCAATATCCGTAATTTTGAAGCGTCTGAAGTGTTCAGTGCCGACAGCATGCTGATCGGGCGCTATTACATCCAGGACAGGACAGTAGTTGACTATGACCATATCTCCAAAAATTTCGTTGATGCGCTGGTAGCTACAGAAGACGCCCGTTTTTTTGAGCATCACGGCATAGATTTCAAAAGTTTGTTCAGGGTATTTTTCAAGACCCTGTTGCTCGGTGAGCGAAGCGCCGGCGGTGGATCAACAATCACGCAACAACTAGTCAAGAATATCTATCCGCGCCAGCATTATCCGTTTTTGTCGATTATTATTTCAAAACTGCGCGAAATGATGATCGCCTCCGAACTTGAAGATATCTATTCAAAACAGGAAATTCTCACTCTATACCTCAACACCGTGCCTTTCGGGGGAAATATCTATGGTGTTGAAGCAGCCAGTAGGCTTTATTTTCAAAAATCAGCTAAAGAGGTAAGCATCCAGGAAGCAGCCACACTGATAGGGATGCTCAAAGCCACTACATATTACAACCCCAAAAAGCATCATGACAGAGCACTCGGCAGACGCAATGTGGTGCTCACACAAATGGAAAAAGCAGGGAAATTGTCAAAGGAAGAAAAAGACTCGATCGCTGCACTCCCTCTGAAACTTAATTATAAAGATCCCGGATATGACATCGGTCCTGCGCCCTATTTTCGCGAAAGAGTGCGGCTGACGCTGAACAAGCTCTTGCCGGAGATCGCCGACAGCCTTGGCCGTAGTTACAACCTCTACACTGACGGCCTGAAAATCTATACTACACTCGATGCCAAACTGCAATTCTTTGCCGAAAGGGCCATGAACAAACACATGAGAGCGCTTCAAAAAACCTTTGATGAGCATTGGAAAGGGCGTAGCAAGCCATGGGAAAAAGATAAAACCCTGTTGGAGTTGGCGCTGCACCAGAGCGACACATGGAAAAATCTAAAAAGAAGAGGCATTCCCGAAGACTCTATCATGAAGCTGGTCAACATCAAAAAGGAAATGGATGTGTATTCATGGTCCGGCAAAAAGACCGTCATGATGAGCACCATGGATTCCATCAAATTTTATTTGAGTTTTCTCAATACAGGTATCCTGTCGGTTGAACCCGCAACAGGTCGAATCAAGGTATGGGTCGGAGGCATTAATTACCGTTTTTTCAAGTATGATCATGTGAAGATTTCCTCGAAGAGACAGGTCGGATCTATCTTTAAACCAATCGTCTATGCTGTGGCAATTGAAGAGGGAATTAAACCATGTAAATACATCGAAGCAGAACAGCAAACCTATCATGAAAAAGATAAGGAATGGACGCCCGGGAATGCCGATGAAAAATATGAGGGCAAATATTCATTGGAAGGTGCACTGACTGAATCAGTGAATACCGTATCGGTAAAAGTACTTCAGAAAGCAGGTATTGAGCGCACAGTAGAGATGGCCCATGATATGGGGATCGTCAGTTCCATTCCCGAGGTGCCGTCTATCGCGCTGGGCACGCCGAGCATCTCGCTGTATGAGATGGTGCAGGCTTACAGTGTGTTTGCCAATGACGGCAGAAAAGTACCCCTGTATTTCATTGATCGTATCGAAGACCGGGACGGCAATGTGATCTGGCAGCACCCGAAGCCTGCAAGGGAACCCGTGCTGTCGCAACATGCCAGCAAGGTAATGATCGAGATGCTCAAAAATGTGGTCAACGAAGGCACGGGCATCCGGATCAGAAGTACTTATCACCTGAAAAATGACGTCGCCGGCAAGACCGGGACCACACAGTCCAACGCCGACGGTTGGTTCATGGCCATTACGCCGAAGCTGGTCACGGGGGTGTGGGTCGGCGGCGAATACCCTTCGATCCATTTCAGGACCACGGCCCTGGGCCAGGGCGCCAATATGGCCCTGCCCATTTATGCCCTTTTACAGCAGCAGATCAACAGGGACGGTAAATTCCGCAGTATTGCGCAGGCAAAGTTCCCTCCCCCGCCCCCTGCCGTCAGGCGTGAGCTCGATTGTGATCCGTTCAAGGAAGACGTCAATTTCTGGGAGATGCTTTTTGGCAAGAAGAAAGAGCATGAAAAAATGGCGAAAAAGCAATATTCAAAAAAGCCCGTGCCAAAGAAGAAAAAGGAAAAGAATTTCTTTAAAGGGATTAAAAAGCTGTTCAAAAGGGTGGATTGATCATGGTGTGTGTTAAAGCATCTCCATGAGAAAATGGCCATTTTTTCATAGCCGGCGTAACCCCTCCTTGGAGAGGCAACCCTGCACGCGCAGGGTCCCTTCAGGGACGCAAGGATGTACGGCTGGAATAACTTCCGTTCCCGTACCTTCCGTCAGAGCGTTAGCGAAGCTTGTCCGCCTTTGGCGGG
>WGED01000516.1 GCA_015492915.1 Cyclobacteriaceae bacterium | reverse complement strand
GACCAGGATTGGATTACAATCAAAAAAACAGATGCAGCTATATTTCCACGTGATTGGTGTTATTCATATAAACTTGGAAATAGAACAGGATTCCCAAAAGACATGAGGGTGTGTGTATATCACGGCCATCCTAAAAGTTGGGAATTGCCAGAAGACGATCTGGAGAGACTTCGTGCAAGCTGATGTTGCCTTAATAAATCCGGGCGCATCAAAGACTATTTATCAGGGATTGTCCGATGAATTGACAGCCATCGAACCTCCTATATGGATTAGAATAATCGCTGGATGGTTGCGAGATCACGGATTTAAAGTATCTATTATAGATCAAGAAGCAGAAAGATTATCTCCAATTCAAGTTTCTGATCGTGTTAAACAATCAAAAGCAAGACTCGCAGCAATAGTTGCAGCGGGACACCAGCCGTCGGCAAGCACACAACAGATGACTGGCGTCAGGATATTAGCTCAAGCATTACTCGATGTGAAAACAATTATTATCGGTCATCATGCTTCTGCTCTTCCTGAAGATACTTTAATTGAAGAACAGGTAGACTATGTCTGTAATGGGGAAGGACCATTAACGATTTCTGGATTGATCAATAACGATCCACTCCATTTAATACCTGGTTTGATATATGGGTTAAGAGGCGAAAAAAATATAATAATATCGAATAAACCAGCACCATTGATTCCTATTGATGAACTACATGGAAACGTTTGGGATTTATTGCCGATGGATCGGTATCGCGCTCATACATGGCAATGTTTGGATGGGAGTCAAAGACAACCATATGCGTCAATATATACGACACTAGGATGTCCGTTTAAATGTTCGTTCTGCATGATCAATGTTTTTCAGCACTCAAATACATACAGACAGCGAACTCCTGAACTTGTTGTTGAACAAATTGCACGTCTTTACCATGACTATGGTGTAAAGACGTTTAAGATCGCGGATGAGATGTTTGTTTTGAATCCGCTGCATTATCTTAGAATCTGTGAAAAGCTGGCAGAGCTTCCATTCGCTAGTGAACTTAATATTTGGGCGTATGCCCGAATTGATACGGTTAAACCATCCACGTTGAATCTATTAAGGCGCGCCGGAATACGTTGGTTAGCGTTGGGTATTGAATCCGGTTCCTCGTATGTCCGTGATGGGGCATTGAAACATCTTAAAGACGAAGACATCAAAGAAGTCGTCTTAGCTATCCAAGATGCCGGTATTAATGTCATCGGAAATTATATATTCGGTCTTCCTGATGATACATACGAAAGCATGCAACAGACATTGAATTTGGCAAAGTTATTGAATTGTGAATTTGCCAATTTTTATGTTTGCCAAGCATATCCTGGAAGCAAACTTTTTAAACACGTCCAATCAGAAGATTTGCCTAATTCGTGGGAAGGATTTTCTCAGCATTCATATGAAACAAAACCTTTACCAACAAAAACACTTTCATCACGAGATGTGCTAGAATTTAGAGATCAAGCATTTATTAAATTTTATACTGATCCAGATTATCTTAAACGAATCGCTAAAAAATTCGGTAATCAAGCTGTTAAAGAAATTAATAAAATGACAAATATAAAACTTTCACGAAAATTATTGAGTACAGTATGACTGTTATTCAAGGATTTATTGTTCAACCACATATTACGATTCCAGGACGTGGAGCAGAATTTGGTGGTGTCCCAAAATGATTTAATAGCCTTTGAAGAGTCAATAGCAGACGAATTTAATAAAGGATTAATACCCTTTCCCATCCATCTCGAAAGCGGTAATGAAGGCTCCCTGATAGATGTTTTCAAGATCATCAAGTCGGATGATTATGTATTCGGCAGCTGGAGGCTTCATTTAAAGGCTTTGCTTAAAGGTGTTCCACCCGATGAATTACGGAGGGCAATTCATCGCGGCGAGTCTATGGCACTTCTATTCCCTGAATACCGTGTATATGGTTCTGCGATTGTGGGCGGGACGATACCGATAGCTTTGGGTGTGGCACTTTCCATTAAAAGAAGAAATGGTAACGAATATGTCCATTGCTTTCTCGGAGACATGTCAGCGCATACCGGGATTTTCAAAGAATGTTTGAGTTATGCGGAAAATTTTTCACTCCCTATCCGGTTTATTATAGAAAATAATGGGGTGTCTGTCTGCTCAGATACCGAAGAAGTATGTGGCGGAGAATTACCTACTTCACATCTAATTAAGTCTTATAAATATAAATCGAAATTTCCTCATGCTGGCTCTGGGAAAAGAATCCAATTTTAACTACAAAGATGCTCTTTCAGAAGCTATGACAGAATTGGCTTCTGATGAACGAACTATTTTCCTGGGCCAGGGTGTTCGTTATAAAGGGACGTTTATGAGCACTACATTGGATAATGTCCCAATGGAAAAACGGATTGAACTTCCTGTCGCAGAAGAAATGCAACTTGGAATGTCTATTGGCATGGCGCTTGATGGGATGGTTCCTATCTCAATATTTCCAAGATGGAATTTTCTGATATTGGCGACCAATCAGTTGGTAAATCATTTGGACAAAATGCAATCGCATGTGATTGTCAGAGTCGGTGTCGGTTCTACGAAACCGCTTGATCCAGGTCCGCAACACAAGGGGGATATGACCGAGGCATTTCGTTTATTAATGCCAAACACACTGATTGTAAGACTGGAGAACTCAGAAGATATTATTCCTGAATATCAAAAGGCTTTATACCGAAATGGTCCGACAGTTCTTGTTGAAATAGCAGATTTGTATGCAAGTTAAACTGCACGACCCGACATTCGGTGAAGATGAAATAAAAGCCGCTATTGATGTATTGCGGTCTACCTATGTCACAAGTGGAGAAAAAGTAAAAGAATTTGAATCTAAATTCGGCCCCTATGCAGTTTTTTGCAATTCAGGATCTAGTGCCAATCTCCTAGCCATTGCAACACTCTGTAATCCAGCACTAGAAAATCACTTGTCTCCTGGAGATGAGGTGATTGTATCTGCATTATCTTGGTCTACTACGATCTGGCCTTTGATTCAATATGGTCTTGTTCCAGTCATTGTTGATATAGACCCGGATACACTAAATATAGACCCAAAAGAAATTGAAAAAGCGATAGGGCCGCGAACTAAGGCTATTATGCCGGTTCATGTTTATGGTAATCCCTGCGATATGAATGCTATTCGTGAGTTTGGTCTTATTGTTATTGAGGATTGTTGTGAGGCATTAGGTGCCGATGTAGGACACTCAGACTTTAATACTTATAGTTTCTATTTCTCGCACCATATCACGACTTTAGAAGGCGGTATGGTGGTTGCAAACTCAACAGAGCATGCCGATATGCTTCGAGTTTTACGCGCTCATGGATGGACGCGGGAAATGACGAATAGAACCCATCACGAAGGAATAGACGACAAGTTCTTATTTATAAACGCCGGTTATAATCTACGTTCAACGGAACTTAATGCCGCTATTGGACTGGTACAGATAGAAAAATTACAAGGATTTGTGAATGTCAGGCGAAGAATTGCCGCAAATCTAATTGAGGATTTTTCTGAATACGACCAGTTCTTATCTGTGCAAAAAGACATGGGTAGTTCATGGTTTGGATTCCCAATAGTCGTAAGAAAACACAGAACCGAAAGAATAGAAAATGGTGCAGTTAGGCTATGGAATCAAAGAATTGATGTTAATGATTTACGCAACCATTTCGAGAAAAACGGCATTGAAACCCGATCCATCATTTGCGGGAATATAGCCCGACAACCGGGTATGAAATTATGGCCTCATAGGATAGTCGGAAATCTTGAACATGCCGATCATGTGATGAGTAACGGATTTTCCATCGGATGCCATCAAGGAATGACTGAGAAATCCTGCGAATACATAAAAAACGTGTTAGACAATTATAACTGGAAACAATATGACTGAACGGAAATGGCTTCCACAATTAAATGAATTAATCGACAGATTATCAATCGTACAGCTTAAAATGATTTACATTCCAGAATATACCGCAGAATATGCGGATGAATGTAATATGATAAAACACGATATTGACCTTTTACTTGAAGAACAGCCATTAAAAATAAACGCAAGAGGGATTTGGGCCATTCTTATCATCATGTTGGCAAACAGGGTGATTTGGGAGAATGAAAGTAAAGCGCGATCAGACGGACAAGAAGCCAATCTGAAATTTACCCATTCCATCAATGGTGTTCGTAATCGAGCGAAAAATATCATTGCCGAGATGGTAGGCGGTCGGAAAGATTATAAGATAGATTGTCTCGCCGCTGATTTATCGGAAGAATTTGGTAACTGGGATATTTTTGGGAGTGACTAGAGCATTAATCACCGGCATAACCGGAATGGTAGGCTCTCACCTTGCAGAATATCTTATAGAAAATACCGATTGGGATATCGTCGGGATGTGCCGATGGCGGTCTCCTTTGGACAATATCTCATCCTTGATTCCATTGGCAAATGATGGTAAACGCGTTCAATTCGTTTATGCAGATTTAAGGGATACGTTGTCCATTCAAAAAGCAGTCGAGAAGGCAAGACCAGATTATGTGTTTCATCTAGCAGCGCAGAGTTATCCGCAGACGAGTTTTACCTCTCCGCTTGATACGCTTGACACGAATGTACAGGGTACAGTCAGGTTACTGTATTCCCTGAAAACGTATGCACCTGATTCATTAATTCATGTTTGTTCATCAAGCGAAGTTTATGGGAGAGCAAAGACAATCCCAATAAAAGAAGATGCTCCGTTTCATCCTGCTTCGCCATATGCCATTTCAAAAGTCGGTACCGATCTTGTAGCAAGGCATTATGCTGAAGCCTATGGCATGAATATCCAGGTGACAAGACTTTTTACACACACCGGGCCGCGTCGCGGTGATGTCTTTATGGAGTCATCGTTTGCTAAACAAATAGCAATGATCGAATCTGATATGATTCCGTCGGTCGTAAAGGTCGGAAATCTGAAAAGTCTAAGAACAATCGCAGACGTAAGAGATGCGGTTCGTGCTTATCACATGCTTCTGACGGTTAATCCCGTATCTGGTGAAGTTTATAACATAGGCGGCACGCATACCTGTGAAGTCGGAGACGTGCTTGATACATTGATTGAATTGTCCGGCGTTAAAATCACTGTAGAACAAGACCCTGAAAGAATGAGGCCAATTGATGCCGATCTCCAAGTTCCGGATTGCACGAAGTTCATTAATCATACTGGATGGAAACCGGAAATACCATTTATAAAAACAATGCAAGACTTATTAGATTATTGGCGGTCTCGGGTAAAACAGAGCGCACCGTTGCAAAGATGAAGTCGTGAAGGTTTTATTTCTTACCACGCCTTCCAACGATTGCGAAAATCATGTAAGAGCATTTCGTTCTTTCCATCAGGCAGAACATGTCGTAATGAAATGCCGTGGTATCCGTATAGATTGGAAGACTGTACAGAAAGTCAGAGATATAGCACCCGATGTGGTTTTCTATATTAGTGCTAATCAGGGTCCATATGCTCTTAAAATAAAAACATTGAAGGAAATAAGAACTGTTGCTATGACGGTGAATTTATGCTCAGACGCAGCCGATAGGCCATGGCACGGCGCGTTACAAGCGTATAAAAATAATGGTTGTTTTGACTTGCAGGTTTCTTTTGATGGAGGGAGGCATTATGCCTTGGATTTGTCCACATTGACGCCGGTGGACCCGACTCTCTATGAAAAATCATACAAAAGAGACATAAAATGCGGTTTTTCAGGATCAGTCGGAAGTATCACAAAACGATCTGAAATTATCCGGGCCTTAGAATGGTTTGGTGGCTTGACTTTAAGGGAACGTTTTAATGAAGGAGGGTATGAAGATCATGTGAGTTTCTTACGACGTTGTAAGATGATTCTCAATATGTCCTGGACAGGAACAGATCAAGGTCATCATATAAAAGGACGAGTATTGGAAGCTGGATGGGCCGGATGCGCTTTGCTTGAATCATACGGTTCTCCAATTGGAGACTGGTTCCCAAAAGATTGTTATTTTATGTGGAAAGATGCAAAAGACGTGGCTGAAATCATACATGATGCAGACGATAAAGAAATACAAAAATGCGCCTCCCGTCTTTCGGAAGAAGTAAAAAAACGATTTACTCCGAAGATGATTTATGGAGAAATCCTAAATAGGATAGGGCTGAATGTGGATAATGCCTAGCCGAAGTCGTCCGCATAACGTTTTGAGATTTATAAAAGCTTACGACGAAACCAAAGCCACAACGCCTGTCTGGTTGAGATTAGACAAGGACGATCCTAATCCAGGATATATCCATGAAAACTGGATTGTTGAGATAGGCCCAAGACTCCCATTATCTGAAATCTATAACGAGGCTTTTAGGTTATATCCTGACAGTCCTTGGTATGGATTTATTGCCGATGATGTCGTTCCAAAAACTCTATATTGGGATCGGCTATTAATCAATGCAGCCGGAATTGATGGTATGGCTGTACCTTCCGGAGGGGAGGGAACCCCGCATTTTGTGCTTGGCGGTGATCTTGTTCGTTCCGTAGGATGGCTGTCTCTGCCGGGATTAGACAGATTGTATATAGATACAGTCTGGGAAAATATTGCTAAGAAACGAAATGTATTGAGATATGTACCAAACGTCATTCTGGAACATAGGCATTTCTCAAACGGTAAGGCTTTATTCGACAGAACCTATCGTAAAGAGAAAAAAGCAGAAGACAAACTTATCTATCAAACCTGGAAAGAGGAGCATATATGAAAAAGTTTCCAATTATTAATACTAATGTCATCACTCCTACAGTTAGTTTCGTAGTTCCTCGTGATCAGATCAATCTCAATATTGAATTACCAAATATAGCTCGTAATCAAGGATGGGGATGTGGTACATATTTCAATGTTCAATTTTTAGAAAAAATAGGTGATAAAAATATTAGGTTATTAGCATCAGCACTTTATGTTGTAACTTATGAAGATGAAATTTTACATACCAGCGAAGATAATCCTTATCAGCCTATAACTAAAAATATCCACAGACGAGAAGTTAGCCAAATCGGAGATTGGTGGACTTGTGATGGTTTATCTAAATTAGAAGGAGAAAATGTAGATGTCATTGATGTCGGTTCTGAAAAAACTGAACCTGGAACACCATACAAAATTGAACCCAAAGTCATTTGGAACCCAGGAAAGAAGAAGCATCAAGTAAAGATAGGAGATCAGGTTGTATTTGAATCTCAAAATAAAGAAGAAGCCAAAAAGTTCGCTATAGGATAAAAGACGATGCCAAGTGAGACAGATGTTGTTAATGTAGGATTGAGATTAGTAGGCGCATCACCTATAACGTCATTAACGGATGGCTCTGAGTCCGCAAATGCCGCTAACGATATTTATACGGAAGTCAGAGACGATTTGTTACGCTCTCATCCTTGGAATTTTGCGACAAAACGTCAGAAATTGGCGCAGTCCTCAACTACACCTACGTTTGAATTTGATTATGCTTATCCACTTCCGTCAGATTGGCTTCGCACAGTCTCCGTACATGACAATGACGCTGGATATAGTACGGTTTTGTATCGAATGGAAGATATTTCCGGGCAAAGGGCTATTGTTACCTCTGCCAGTGAAGTGTGGTTACGGTACATTTATCAGGTGACTGATCCTAATTTAATGCCAGCGGATTTTCGTCGTGCTCTTGCATTAAGTATAGCCAGAGACCTTGCTGTTCCTCTTGCCTCATCGAATACATTACAGGATCAGTTATCAAAAGCCGCTGATAGGGCCATTGCCAGAGCGCGTTCTTCTGACGCGATGGGAAGTTTCCCGGAATTACGACCTAGGGGTTCGTGGGCTAGTTCTAGGGGCGGGCGACGCCGAAATGATTTTTTGAGTGACTGATGCCGCGCATACAAGATTTACAACCCGCATTTAACGCGGGAGAAATTACGCCGCGCCTTGCTGCTAGACTGGATTTTGTTAAATACCGATCTGCGGTTGAGACGTGTGAAAATTTAATACCCTTGTCTGAAGGTGGGCTGATGCGACGGTCAGGAACCAGATATGTCGCAGAACTCAAATCTAGCACAGTAAAAGGAAGACTTAAAAAGTTTCAGTTCTCAGTGACACAGGCTTATGTCCTGGAATTAGCGAATTTGTCCATTCGGTTTTATCGCAATCAAGCACAGATATCTGTTGCAGATACCGACGCCTCTGTCACAAATGGAACATTTACATCAAATATTACTAATTGGGACGACCGTTCTACGGGATCAGGATCAATTGCCCATGATGCGACAAATGGCAGATTATCGCTTATCCCAGGAGGCACAGGCGGAACCGATATAGGTTGGGCTGAACAAGACATCATAACTACATCAACCAATGTAGAACATGTCTTAAAATTCCGAGTCCTTGGCGCTCCAGGAGACAAAATAGAATTTCAGGTGGGAACCACGTCTACCGGCGCAGAGACGCTCTCAGCGGTTGAAAAAGAAGTTGGATATCATTGTGTGGCATTTACGCCGACTACTTCACCGTTTTATATACAATTTCGTAATCTTGGGAGTTTTCGGAATAAAACGGTACAGATTGATGATGTATCATTGATTGATAATGATCCTGTTGAGATTGATACGCCTTGGCCTGAAGCTGATCTTTATACGATAGAAGGCCCACAAAGTGCAGATATTCTATATTTGTTTCATGCAGACTATCCGACATATAAATTATTAAGATTCGGTCATACTACATGGTCTTTAGTGGAAGTTCCGTGGCAGGATGGACCTTATTTGGACGAAAATACGACATCCACGACCTTACTTCCATCTGCAAATACAGGTCTTGGGATTAATCTCACTCTTTCGTCTACGACAGGCGTGAATGACGGAAACGGTTGGCAATCAACGGATATAGGCAGACTTGTTCGTTATAAAAAGACAACCACATGGGGTTATGCGGTTATCACGTCGATTACCAGTACGACAGTTGCCGTTGCGGATGTTAGAAAAGATTTTGAAGCCACACCGACCGCGGTGACAACCTGGAGACTAGGTGCGTGGTCTGGGACGACGGGATACCCACAGGTTTCAAGTTTCTTTGAACAACGACTCTATGTGGCAGCGACAAGCGATCAACCTCAAACATTTTGGGCTTCTCAGACAGCGGATTTCGAGAATTTCAAGCCTGATGATGATACAGGAACTATTGAAGCGGATGACGCTTTAAACTTCACGCTTTCGGCAAATGACGTAAACGCGATTCGGTGGTTATCCGCTGGTGAAGATACACTTGTCATTGGCACGGAAGGGGGAGAATGGGTGCCTGCTTCCAGTTCTTCCGGGGCGGTTATTACCCCACTAGACATTACTGTACGCAGACAAACGACTCACGGGTCAGCACAGATTCAACCTGTCCGTATTGGAAGTACTGTGCTTTTCTCGCAAAATGCGAAACGGCGAATACGGGAATTCGGATTCTCTTTTGAGACAAATGGATTCAAAGCGCCTGACATGACCAGACTCGCCAGACATATCACGTTTGGCGGTATCGTGGAAATGGATTTTGCAGAGGAACCCGAGTCTTTAGTATGGGCTGTTCGGAATGACGGTCAACTTTTATCAATGACGTTTATTCGTGACGAAGACGTTGTAGGTTGGGCCAGACATATTATCGGAGGTTCGTTTGAAGGCGGTAATTCAGTTGTGGAGTCGGTCGCCGTTATTCCTGGAACCAACGGTTCCGGTCAAATTCAAGACTCTACGGATAGAGACGAAGTATGGGTTATCGTTAAACGCACTATTAATGGAGCGACTAAGCGATATATAGAATTTTTTGAACGTGATTTTGAGACCGGCCATGCTCAGGAAGACGCCTATTATGCTGATTCATGTATAACGCTTGATACGCCAATCACTATATCAGGGGCGACAAAAGCTAATCCAGTTGTCATTACAGCGACAGCTCACGGGCTTTCAAATGCTGATGAAGTGAGAATAACAGACGTTAAAGGGATGACGGAATTAAATGGAAATTCTTATAAAGTAGCCAATGTAACTGCAAATACTTTTGAACTTACTTCTCCTGATGATGATTCAAATATTGACGGCACAGGATTTACCACATATATCTCAGGTGGTAAAGCGAATAAAAAAGTAACGTCTATATCTGGCCTTAGTCATCTCGAAGGAGAAACGGTTAAAGTATGGGCGGATGGGGCTATTCAAGCAGATAAAACGGTATCAAGTGGTTCAGTCACGATCAATGATAAAGCATCCGTTGTTCAACTTGGCCTTGGTTATACGCACAAACTTAAAACATTAAAAGTTTCAGCAGGAAACCCTGCGGGAACACCACTTGGAAAAAAGAAAAGAATATACGGACTTACGTTTTCTTTGTTGAACAGTCATACACTTAAATTCGGGCCTGATTCGGATAATCTTGATACGAAAGATTTTCGTGTAGTGTCAGACCCAATGGATTCCGCTGCGCCATTATTTACCGGAGACCATTTTGTAGAATTTCCAGGAGACTGGTCAAGGGATGGACGTATTGTTATCGAATCAGATGACCCGTCTCCGTTTACTTTATTGGCTATTTCACCTGAAATACACCTAAACCCACTTAAATGAAACCGACATTTCAACAAGAAGAAGCATCTAAACTAATCCATGAAATTAAACCATTACTTGATATTCACTGGAAGGAAATAGCTCATTTCCAAGATATATCTCTTGATCCAGATTATGAT
>WGED01000515.1 GCA_015492915.1 Cyclobacteriaceae bacterium | reverse complement strand
ATGTAATACGTTGAACTAAAAAAAAGTAAATAAAATCTGAGAATATTTTATGAAAAATTTGCAAATAGGGTAGGAGCCACCCTCCATCACCCCCTCATGCGATTGGGATGAAAATAATTCACTTTTTCTCATGGATTATCTCCAGATATTTTCTTTGCCTCTTCCAGCATGGCCACTGTGGCCGTGGCGCCGAAGCGGGTAGCGCCCGCTTCACGGACTGCCAGCAACTGATCGAGTGTGCGCACGCCTCCTGCGGCCTTTACCTTGACATCCGGCCCTACGGAGGCCTTCATGAGCTTGAGGTGTGGGATGGCAGCACCGGTGTAGGAGTATTTGCCGTCAGTACCCTTCACAAAACCGAAGCCAGTGGAAGTCTTCACATAGTCTGCATGGACCTTAGTACATATTTCACACAGCTTTATGATCGAATCAGGGCCATTGATATAGTCCGTCTCGAAGATGACTTTAATAATTGCGTTTTTCTCATGGCAGGTTTTAGTCACAGCTTCGATCTCTTTTTCGATATAATCCCAATCGCCGCCAAGCGCCTTGCCGATGTTGATGACCATATCTATTTCCACCGCACCGTTTTCGGCGGCTTCCGTAGCTTCAAACACTTTGGTGGCAATGGTGGAATTGCCGGCTGGGAAACCCACCACCGTTCCTACGAGTACATCCGACCCTTCCAGTAGTGACTTGGCGAGCGTTACATGACAGGGTTTCACGCATACCGAGGCGGTGTGGTATCGTGCGGCCACTTCACATTCTCTCCTTACGTCCTCATCGGTGAGGGTAGGATGCAGGATGGAGTGGTCGATCATCTTGGCGAGTAGGTTAGTCTTTATCATTGTTTTAAAATTAAAAGTGGTACAAATTGACGGTTTTGCATGGTCAGGCATTTCGCAGGTTATCACGATAAAGGTAATAAACCTGATTGTTTTGTTGTTACGGAAGCCTGTTATTGCTATTGAAATAAAGAGTGGTTTTTTTCGTGAGACCCCATGGCGCTGCCTGTTTTTCCCGGAAAATTGTAATCCATGAAAAATCGGGTATTTTTCATGCCCGCGTTTGTGTCAGGGCTTAAGCAATCACAAAAAAAATAAACCGATATGGGGCAGACACAAATGCACCATTTAAAATAAATAGGACTGATGGGGGCAAAATGAATTCCCCGGGCTCTGAATACATGGTGAACGGGTTTATATCATAACATTCTTTTCCCATGATGAGTGCGGTTTTTTTTGTCAGGCAGCTTCACTAACTTGAAATGATTCCTAATCAATAACCCATTGGTACGATGAATAAATTTTTAAAAGAAATACTGGAACAGCCCGATGCCCTTGAAAAAACATTGAAATATTATACGGAGGATGAAGGGGCCGGCGCTTTGGAACGCATAAAGGAGACCCTTAGGGAGAGACATTTTGAGCAGATTTTGTTTACCGGGATGGGTAGTTCGTATTTCACATCTTTTGCCGCTGCCGGTTTGTTTGGAGGTAACGGGATAAGTGCTTCTTTGGTCAATACGAGTGAATTGTTGCACTATCAGTTGCCCCGCCTGGGGGAAAAGACGCTATTGTTTTGCATTTCGCAGTCAGGCGAGAGTTATGAAATTGTGGAATTAATGAAAAAAATGCCGCAAGGGGTTTTCTGCGTGGGTATCACCAACGAACGAAACAGCACCCTGGCACAAAAGGCTGATGCCGTATTGCTGAGCAAGGCAGGGCCTGAAGAGATGACCTCCACCAAGACTTATATTTCCATTTTACTGGTCGTGTATATCATGGGCTGGTATCTTGCCGGTCAATGGAATAGGCAAAAAATCGAGTCTGTGAAGCTGCTCGCAGGCTTTATCAGGGAAGACCTGACACAATATGAAAAAGGCATTAAAAATGCCCTTGAATTCATGGGAGCGCTTCCCAACCTGCAGATTATCGCCCGCGGCCCTGCTTTTGCCACTGCATTGCAGAGTAGCCTGATGTTCAAAGAAGCGGTGAAAGTACCGGCGGCCGGTTATCTGGGTGGTGAGTTTCGTCACGGCCCGATGGAAATGGTGCAGGAAGGAACAAAATGCATATTGTTTGCCTCCAAAGGTAAAACACTCAAACAGAGCTTGAAAATGGCGCAGGATATCGCCGGCTTCGGTGGCAGGGTATTGCTCATCACCAACGCACCTGTTGATTTCTCACATGAAAATATCATGATTATGCCGGTCAGGTCGGCAGATGAGTATCTGTTCTCTATCGAAAGCGTGGTGCCGGTGCAGTTGTTTATCGACATGTTTGCAAAAGAAAAAGGCTTTGAAGCGGGCAGCTTCTCCCATGGCGCCAAGGTGACCACCGTGGAATGATCCTTTTTTCATGAAAACGGATAAAAAAATAATCATCGGCGTTGACCTGGGCGGAACAAAAATTATGACAGGGGCTATCTCCCCACAAGGGGATTTACTGTGTGATCCGATAAAAGTACCTACGGGGAGTGATGATCCGGCAGAGGCCATAATACATCGCATAACTTCCTCCATAGACCGCATAATGGAATCGCTCCGTGCGGATAAAAAGGATGTGCTCGGCATTGGCGTTGGCTCCACCGGCCCGCTTGACCTGGACCGTGGCCGCATTCTCGACTGTCCGCAGCTTCCCACCATGCAGCATTACCCTTTGCGCAAGACAATCATGGAACACTTCGATATCCCTGTCTATATCAATAACGACGCGAACTGCCTCATTTTAGGAGAAGTGCTGTTCGGAGCTGCTTCGGGGCATCGCAATGTGTTGGGCTTTACCCTCGGCACGGGTCTTGGCGCCGCGGTCATCATCGACAGAAAAATATTCAACGGCTCCACCGGCACAGCAGGGGAGATATGGATTTCGCCTTATAAATCAGGCATAATAGAAGATTACACGTCGGGTGCCGGTGTGTCCATGATTTACAAAAGTATTTCAGGTAAACAGTGCAGTGCCGAGGAAGTATTTCAACTGGCAAAAGAAGGGGATAAGGATGCTTTACATACCTGGGCACAATACGGTGAACACCTTGCCGTGGCCGTCGCCTGGGCAGTGAACTTGATGGATCCTGAGACGGTAGTGTTGGGCGGGTCGGTAGCCCATGCCCATGCGTTTTTTATGCCTGCGCTCAAAGAAAAATTACATAAGTATATATGCCGGCTGCCTTCTGAAAATCTCAGTATTGTCATAGCGCAACTGGGTGACAATGCGGGATTTATAGGCGCTGCATGCCTT
>WGED01000514.1 GCA_015492915.1 Cyclobacteriaceae bacterium | reverse complement strand
GTATAAGAGACAGGTACGGCATGGAGCGGTTGTCGTATTTGTTTGCCACCCAGTAAAACCAGGATATCGCAGCGAAACCTACCAGGAATATGCCGCCAAAATTAAATGCCGAAGTAAGTTCGGGGTTTTGGTTTTTTATCAGGAGCAAAGGGATGCTAAGCACCGAGGCAATGAGAAACAGCAGAAAGTTGGCGCTGTTAGTGAGGTGGAAAAAGGCATGGATCTTATTTTTCATTTTCAGATCGGCCCTGAGCACTTTGCCGAGGTTTTTCTTGGCTGTTTCCGCACCGCCTTTCGTCCACCGGAATTGTTGTGTCTTCACCGCCGACATGATCACCGGCAATTCTGCAGGCGATGATGTTTCCTCCAGGTATTTGAATTTCCATCCTTTTATCTGCGCACGATAACTCAGGTCGAGGTCTTCCGTCAGTGTGTCCGGCTGCCAGCCGCCGGCATCCTCGATGCATTTTTTGCGCCATACGCCTGCCGTACCATTGAAGTTGATAAAACTGCCCGCCCTGTTTCGGCCTGTCTGCTCCACGCGAAAGTGGCCGTTGAGGCCGAAAGCCTGCAGGCGCGTGAGCAGGGAGAAGTCCCGGTTCAGATGGTCCCATTTCGATTGGACCATGCCAATTTTAGGATCGTCAAAGTACGGGATGGTTTCGAGCAGAAATGTGGTGCGGGGCATGAAATCAGCATCGAAAATAGCGATGAACTCGCCCCGTGCGATCTTCAGGCCGAGGTTCAGGGCCCCGGCTTTAAACCCGCTCCGGTTTTTGCGGGTGATGTGTTTGATGTCAAGCCCTTCAAATTGTTTTTCGGATATTTTCTTTCTGACTATATCTGTGGTTTCATCAGTCGAATCATCCAGGATTTGTATCTCAAGGCGATCCCATGGCCAGTCAAAGTCAATCACCGCATCGAGCAATCTCTCCGCAACATATTTTTCATTGTACAATGGCAGTTGTATAGTGACGACCGGATAGCGACCCGTTAAGGATTTCTTTTCTGAAGTATCTATTGCCCTTTTGCTTCTCTTATAAATTATTGCCAGGTGCAACTGTCCCAGGCTGAATGCCAGAATAAACAACATACAAAGGGCATAAACTACTACGATGGTTATGGCCATAGACTGATTTTTGTTATTGATTTAATGTGATGCTTCATTCAGACTCCAGTCATATGTGTAATATGAGAGTCTGGCCTTTTCAGGCAACGGTGTATCACGGTATTTATTTATGAAACTAATTAAATCCGCATCTGTTTTGCCAAAGTCGCGGCGATACCATTTAAATATTTCAGAAATCTTCACTTTCGTACCGTCAATTCTTATGAAGGTGGGATCATTGAGCGACAGCCGGGCTTGTTTCGTCAGTTGCTCATCGAGATGTTGCGGGTTGTAGCCGTGGTCGGCAATTTTGGGGCAACCGCGTGCGGCACATACAAGCGCAAAGTGTATTCTCGGGTCGTTGAATTTTCTTATCCTATCATTTTCCAGATCGTTGAGGGTGGTTTTCTTTTCTGCTGCCACGATCTTTTTCGTATCAAAAAATCCAATGATTTCCATGGGTGAGCTGACCGGGTAATGATCCACTATGAGTTTTATAGTATAAAGGTTGTAGGCATTTATGTAAAACGCCAGTTGTTCTTTGCTTTCTCTGCCGGTTACATCTGCCGATGCGATAAAAGCGATGAGTTTGTCAAGTCTCTCCGGCTCGCCTTTGATCCAGCGGTATCTCACCCCGCCATCGATGACGTATTTTTCGAAGAAGGTATCGGTGTCTTTGAAAAACTGATCAAAATCCATGGCGCGACACGGCATTGTCCCCACCGTGGCCATTGCGATGATTATGAAAAATGCCTTTTTTTTCATGGGTTAAAAATGTGAGAAAGACACAAGGCGATTTGTCAAAAAACCGACATTTCAAACAGGAGAATTTCTAATGATAAAATTATTGGAGGCGTAAAACGATAGAGGGTTTATAAACAAAAACCCCCTGAAGATATCAGCGGGTTTCTGTACCCAGAGCGGGACTTGAACCCGCACGGCCTTAACGGCCACAGGATTTTAAGTCCTGCGTGTCTACCAATTCCACCATCTGGGCCTGGGCTAATTTTTAGCCATAAAAAAAGAGCGAAAGACGGGATTCGAACCCGCGACCCCGACCTTGGCAAGGTCGTGCTCTACCAACTGAGCTACTTTCGCTTTTACATTAGTTCCTAAACGGACTGCAAAGATAAATAACCACTTCAAAAATTCAACATGTTTTTTGCAAATTGTTTGTTTATTTCCACATTTCTCATGACGATTTAATATCTTGTCACTCCATTTTTTCGACAGCTTTTTATGAAGCACGATCAGGGATGGAAACGATTTATTTAACCTCAAAACACTATAAATATGAAGAGCAACGATCTGAGAAAATACATCGAAGAAAATAAAGACAGATACCTGTCGGAATTGTTTGAACTGTTGAGGATTCCTTCTATCAGTTCCGACAGTTCTAAAAAGGAAGACATTATAAAAACTGCGGAATTTATCAAGGCACGGTTTGAAGAAATAGGCGTTGACAGTGCGGAAATATGTGAGACAGCCGGCAATCCCATCGTGTATGCAGAAAAAATCATCGATCCTTCATTGCCGACAGTACTCGTGTACGGGCATTACGATGTACAGCCCGTTGATCCGATCGAATTGTGGGACTCGCCCCCCTTTGAGCCCGAGATCCGTGATGGTAAAATATATGCCCGCGGTTCAGCCGATGACAAGGGACAGTTTTATGCCCACGTGAAGGCATTGGATGCCATGTCGAAGCTCGGTCTGAACTACTGCAATGTCAAATTTATGATCGAAGGTGAAGAAGAGGTCGGATCGGATAATCTCGGCATCTTCGTAAAGGAAAATAAAGATAAACTCAAGGCCGACATGATCCTGATCTCCGACACCAGCATGCTGTCGATGGAGCACCCCTCTATCACAGTCGGGTTGAAGGGATTGAGCTATCTGGAAGTAGAGGTGACAGGCCCGAACAGAGACCTGCATTCGGGCACCTATGGCGGCGCTGTCGGCAACCCCATCAACATCCTTTGCAAAATGATCGCTTCGCTCCAGGATGAAAACAACAGGATCACAATCCCTGGTTTTTATGACAAAGTGGTTGAATTGTCCGAAGAAGAGCGGGCGAAGCTCAATGAGTCGCCGTTTGACGAGGAAGAATTTAAAAAAGAACTTGAGGTGGATGCGCTGGCCGGTGAGGCAGGATATACTGCCCTGGAGCAACTGGGCATCAGGCCGACACTCGATGTAAACGGCATTTGGGGAGGCTACACCGGCGAAGGTGCTAAAACCGTTCTGCCCTCCAAAGCTCACGCCAAGATTTCCATGAGACTGGTGCCAAATCAGACAAGTGAGGAGATCACGAAGCTTTTCACTGAGCATTTTATCAACATAGCTCCACCGCAGGTCAAGGTGAAAGTAACGCCTCACCACGGCGGTGAACCTGCCGTAACCCCGATCGACTCTGTCGCGTTTAAGGCGGCAGAGAATGCTTACCTCG
>WGED01000513.1 GCA_015492915.1 Cyclobacteriaceae bacterium | reverse complement strand
GTTGTGATGTTTCGAAGTAATCTTCCAGTTCAGGCAGGCCCTTCGGTCCGTCGATCAGCCTGAAGATACCCCCGCCGTGATTGTTGAGAATGACAACACGCAGATTGTCAGGCAGATGCGAGTGCCACAACGCATTGCGATCGTAAAACAAAGCCATATCGCCGGTCAGCACGGTGTGCAGGCCATCACCGTTGACAGCATGGCCCACCGCAGTGCTCGTGCAGCCGTCGATGCCGCTCGTGCCGCGGTTGCTCCAGATTTTAATGTTTTTCTCATGCGACGGACGAAAATAATTGGCGTAGCGCACAGGCATGCTGTTGGCGAGGTGCAGGTGGCTGTCTGACGGCAGATTTTTCATAACGACATTCACTGCATGAAAATCACTCAATTTATCCTCTGTGAAAAATTCCTGAAGCAGATTTTCAGCCTCGTTTTCATGAAATTTCCACAATTCATAAAACTGCGCCTGCGCAGTGCCTGCCGGTGAACCGTCATAGAAAATGCCGAAAAACTCATGAGGATCGACAGGTATCGTTTTCGTCAGCGATTTGAATGTGTCTGCAGCAATGTCGCCCATCCCGACATGCCAATGTGCTGTGCCAGGATGCTCGCGCAAAAACAATTTCATGGCCTTCGATAACATGTTGCGACCGAAAGTGATCAGCAGATCAGGTCTCAGATCATGGATTTCAGATGATTGTTTCAGAAAAATATCATGCAGGGTGATGGCGCTTTCGGGTAGGCTGTTAGCAATGATATCGCCGCAAACCACCCATTTGCGTTTGTCCGCAAGCGCTCCCAGCAGGCGGGTCAGTTCGTCATCCCTTTCCGATTGTCCGGCCAGAATCATTATTTTCTCATGGTTGCCGAGCTCTTTTCTCAGTGCTTTCTTCTGCTCGTCCGACAGAGAGGGCCGGGCCAGCACAGCCTCTATGATCTTTACGTCTTTTGAATATTCAAATTTTTTATGGTTCTCAGGGTAGAAAGGCTCTCTCAGCGGCACGTTGATGTGCACGGGGCCTTTGGTGATCCCGTTAGCGGTGATAATGGCTTCATTCACCATCCGGCGGGCATGCCACACGGCGTCGTCATGATCAAGGGAAACGGGAAACTGAAATGATGCGCGCACATAGTTTACAAACATATTTTGCTGCCTGATCGTCTGGCCGTCCTGCTGGTCGATCCACTCGGGTGGGCGGTCCGCCGTGAGGATGAGCAGGGGCGTTTCGTTGTAAAAAGCTTCGATGATGGCGGGGTAGAGGTTTGCAGCCGCCGTGCCCGAGGTGGTGATCACCGCTACGGGTTTTTGCGATGACTGCGACAGGCCAAGCGCCGTGAACCCTGCCACACGCTCATCGGGGATGATAAAAGTATGAATGTCAGGATGTCGCGCAAAAGCCAGCGTAAGTGGCGCGCTGCGCGATCCGGGGCTGATGACAGCCTGTTCAATGCCTTGCCGCGCGCATATCTCAGCAATATCGATGACGGATTGAATAACCATGAGATTTTGCCGTTTTTTTGCATTGAAAGTAAGGCAAATTCATGAGACGGCAAAACAGGGAATCCGTTGCATACAATTTGTCACAGGGAGTATTTGACGAAATATCAAATCATTTTCATAGAAACAAAATCCCTGAGGAGAATATATAAATTTCAATGGCTTAAAGTCAATCTTTCTTCAATTTGCCAAGTCGCTTTCTGATGCCGATTGAGTAATCAGGGTACCAACCCCAATTTTCCTGATCTTCATAGTTTAAGTGATACTCATAAAATCCAATATTTAAATCCAACGACCAGCCTTTTTTTAGTTGAAGTTGTAACCCAAGCCCCAAAGAGTAATTATATCCATGACCATTCCATTTTTCAGGATCTGACCCATCCCTTGAAACGACGGAACTCATCAGGTAACCGCCATAGCCATAAATATAGGGGAGAACCTTTTTTTCTTTGAGGATATAAAACCGGGTGCTGAGATTGATACCTGTAAAATAGCCGTTTGAATTTCTGAAATAAGCATATTCAAATAAGGGCATGAGGCCAACCTGAAACCGATGGCCGATATTTCTGTTAATGGACAAGTTGGTTCGAATACCATTGCCATACGTCATAAAACCTACGCCGACAGACCATTTGCCCATATCCTGCCCCTTTAAATGCGCAGTTGTTGCCAGCATCAGGGAGAGAAAAAATAGTCTCGTTTTCATGGTTTTGGGTGGTTGAATGATATTACATGTTGTTTTGGTAAAACAATCATATCATAAAAGTGACACCTTTCCCCATGCAAATGTTGGGATTTTTATTCAGAGTTAATGTTAAAATTTTGTTAAAATCACCTTCATCCTGATGCCGGTGCATGGGATTGGATTTTTTGATGAGGATAAATTC
>WGED01000512.1 GCA_015492915.1 Cyclobacteriaceae bacterium | reverse complement strand
GCATTTGCTTATTGAGCTGCGCCTCCGACCTGGCGAGATATTTTTTGAGGTCCTCTTCTCTCTCATTGGTCCAGTCCATGAGATCAGTGGCCTCTTCGTGCATCATCTCGATCCGCTCCTTGGCATGGCGGAGATTAATCCCTTCAACCCATTCGAGATGTACTTTACCATTAATTTTGTAGGAGATATAAAACTTGTGGAGTTCCCGGTCGAGCATTTGCTAAAAAATCATGATTTTGGGTTGTAGTTTTACGTTTGCAAAAGTAAATATATAAGTATGATAAAATTTATCACCAGTTTATTAAAAATTAATTTTCCACAATTAATCAACATCATGCTAAAATACGGTTTTATACCGGCCGCATCCCCCATCCCAAAACTGGCCGTCGTACTTCTGTTGCTGTTATTCTGTCATTCATCACCTGCACAGAAAACGGAAAAAATATTTTACCCTGATGGCCGGCTTAAAGCCGAAGGACCGGCGATAAACGACCTTAAATCGGGATGCTGGCATTTTTATTATCCCGACGGCACTGTTAGTTCGATCGAATGCTATCGAAACGGGCAATTACACGGTGAAATAAAATACTATGACCCTGAGGGCCGCCTGACAGCAAAAGAAAACTGGGTGGGCGGGCTGCAACAGGACTCTGCTTTTTACTATTACTCAAACGGCAGGCTAAGCAAGAAAGGCATTTACGCCGACGGATTGTATGAGGGGAAATGGCTTTTTTTTCATGAAAATGGCAAGCCGAAGCGAACAGGATACTATAAAAGCGGATTGCCGGAAGGCAAATGGAAATTTTATAATGAGCAGGGTATCTTGATCCAGGAGGGGCATTTCAAGGACGGGCACGAGGATGGTGAGTGGAAATTTTATGATGGCAATGGCAGACTTCAGTATTTCGGCCATTACACAAAAGGGCAGAAAACCGGCAAATGGTTTAAAGTAACGAAGAAAGGAAACATCAAACCCTGGAAATAAAAATTGCCCTTCTGATTAGGGCAATTTTTATGATAATTTCATGAAAAATTTACTGTTTCCTTGTGAGTGCTTTACCATTTTTGATGAGGGTCATCTCTTCAATCAGGTTGGTGGCACCTGCAAATTTATCGATAACAAACAAAACATATCTGATATCAACACTGATGCAGCGCTGAAGTTCGGGTTCAAAAGCTATGTCGCCGCTCATCGCCTCCCAGTTTCCGTCGAAGGCGGTGCCAACCAACTGTCCAGAGCCGTTGATCACCGGGCTGCCTGAGTTGCCTCCCGTAATGTCGTTGTTGGTAATAAATCCGACATAAAGCCTGCCATCATCCCCATATGGTCCGAAGTCCTTTTTATTATACAATTCTTCCAGCTTTGGATTGACGATAAATTCAGGATTGTCTGGATCTTTTTTCTCCATTACACCCTCCAGGGAGGTAAGATATTTATAATGCACGGCATCGCGCGGATCGTAGCTAAGCACTTTCCCATAGGTAAGCCTCATGGTGGAGTTCGCATCCGGGTAGTACTTTTTATTGCTGTTCATTTCCCTCAATGCAGCGATAAAATGCCTTCTCGCTCTTTTCAACGGTTCCATGGCTGCCCCGCGGAGTCCTGAAATTCTCTTGTAGGAATCATATACCGACTGTGCAATGATGAATCCGGGATCATTTTCAAGCACCGCCGCCGAAGGATTGTCATAAAATGCCATCATTTTGTCCTTATTTACCAGGATGGAATTGCTAAAGACATAATCAGCCATACCCTGATAATCTTTTTCATGGGCGGCATGAAAGCCTTTAAGCATAAGGTTTTCATCATTTTCCATTGGATTCACCTCGAGAAACACATCGGGTATATACTTCGGGTCCACATCTTCAACAAAATATCGCACCATGGCCGTGAAGACCTCCTTGTCGATTTCAGGATAGTAGTCCTTAAAGAAATTTTCCAGGCTACGCTTTGATCTTTCGATAGCGGCATTCAATGATTTCTCTTCTACAGAATCTTTTAGCAAATCAAGCAAACTCCCCAGCCTGAACCCGGGTCGTACAAACTCAATCCCGAATCCTGCCTCGAGGTGATAATAAAACGGCAATGTAGTCTCTTCTATCTTGCCATAGGCATCCCCGATCTCTGCAACGGGATCACCGTATTTTTTTATCCTTGATTTTTTGTCGTTTATCCATGAAGTCAGGGCCCTTTCCTGGTCGGCTTTCTTTTGGTAAACATTGAGCCTCTTCAGGCCTTCTGTCTGTCCAATGAAATATTTCCAATAATTGCTCACGCGGGCATATTTAGAGGCATATGCCAACCGTATTGCCGGATCCGCATCCATGCTTTTTTTCATAATTTCAAGCTTTTTTTCACGGATCTTCACACGGGCGGGGTTTGTCTTTTCAACAGCCAGCTCCACACCAAATGAGCTGAGATACCTGTTGGTTGATCCCGGGTAGCCGAAAACCATGGCAAAATCATTCTCCTGTACCCCATCGAGTGAAATGGGGAGATAATGTTTCGGCTTCAGCGGCACATTTTCCAGAGAATATTTGGCCGGCTTGCCGTCGGGGCTCATATAAACCCTGAATAACGAAAAATCGCCGGTATGTCGCGGCCACATCCAGTTGTCGGTATCTCCACCGAATTTGCCGATCGACTCTGGCGGTGCACCAACGAGCCTCACATCGTGATAAGTTTCATATACAAAAAGATAAAACTCATTGCCTTCAAAAAAGGATTTCACCGTTACATCGTAATGTGTATCTCCTTTGGCTTCCTTGGTGAGTTCCGCTATTTTTTTCTCTATCACCTCATTGCGCTCATCTTCGGACATATCGCTCTTAACTCCTTTCAATACCTTTTTTGTGACATCTTCGATCCTCACGAGAAACTGAACAAAGAGGCCTTCATTGGGCAATTCGTCCTCTTTGCTCCTCGCCCAGAAACCGTTAGTGAGAATATCGTTCTCTACTGTACTGTGTCGCTGAATAAAGCTGTATCCGCAATGGTGATTTGTGAGCAGCAGCCCTTCGGGCGATATGATCTCTCCCGTACAAAAGCCGCCCCCGAGGTTGACGATGGCATCTTTGAGGGAAGAATGGTTGATGCTGTAAATCTCATCGGCAGTCAGTTGCAATCCCATCTTCTCCATATCCACCTGATTCAGCCGCTGGACATGCAGGGGCAGCCACATACCCTCATCCGCTATAGAACTGCTACACAGCATTGTGAAAAATGCAAAAATGATGATCCTCTTCATAAATTCAATTTTTAAAATTTGATAATATTCAGGAGTTGTTTGGTCAGGAAGTTGCAAATCTACTAAAATGCTGCATGTAAATTGAAAAAAAGTGCATTTTCTCCTTCAATATTGAAGGAATACTCCCACCGCATGACAAGATCGTAAAATGTGACGATGTCCAGCCCGATGCCTGTGCCATATATATAGCGATTGGTAAATAAGGTGTTTTCGACATACCCGGGATAATTTCGAATATAGCCATGTTCATAATTCAGGGAGAGATAAGCTGCAAACGGTATTTTGCTGAACTGCCTCATTTTAATGATATTACTCACATCCACATCAATCGAAAATATCTCCCACTTCAGATTATTCTTATTTATCAAATACATGGGCCCCTCAATGAAATAGCGCTCCAAACCACGCATGAAATCCGGATTCCTTCCGACTCCGTTGTAATTATAATAAGGCTGATTTGATGGCGTGGACAGATAACCTGATACACTCGATCCAAAATAAAACTTTTTGCCGAGGTCGAAATATCTTGAATATCTCGCATTGATAGAAAATATGTTTACATCATCATAAATGCCTACACCGATGATATCGGCTCTGACCCTTAAATAAGCGCCGGTAAGCGGATAGGACACAAAATCCCTGAAATCCCATACAAAAGTGTAAGTAAGCGAAAAATAACGCTGGTTGATATCACCATTGGAAAAGTAATTGGCATTCTCATAAATAACCGTATCCGCCACGGTGACGGAAGAAAAACCGGCCCCGAAACTGTGGGTCGAGTAAAAATTAGGTCTGTATGTCAACGAAACCCCTCCACGCCAGCGCTCGCGCAAAACCTTACTGGAGTCCATGAATTGTAATCTGTGACCGACAGTCCTGTAGGCTATGTTTTTATTGGTCGAATAATCACCATAAAACTTGAGCCCCAACTTTTGATTTTTGTTGATATACGGAAAGGCGTAGGAAAGGCGGAAAAGCTTGGTGTAGCCAAACTGGGCTGTCAGATTTAATATCTCCCGCCTGCCCCTGAAGTTGAAATGCCTGAGTTTGATGCCATAATTAACCCTTGTGAAATCACGTTTCTGATTGACCCACCACTCGGTAAAATTCCTGTCTGCAAGATCGAATATCGGAACAGGAAAAAAATACCATCGTTCGGATACGCGCACGATGATATCGACTTTATTTTCCGAAAGGTCAACCACATTCACATTGACACTTAGAAAAAGCTGGGTATTGATTATTCTTCGCCGATCGTCTTTGAGTGCTTCCTCCAGCTCGGCCCTGACATATTGCTCCCCCTCATGAATGCTCAGCTCGCGCCTGATGATATTTTCCTTTGTCTTTTTATTACCGATAATGAAAATTTTATCGATCGTCACAGTGTTGGTAGCATTGCCGTGACGAATGGTATCAACGGGGTTTTGTTGGCCAAAACAAACCGCTATGCCGGTCAAGAACAGCATCGATACCAGCATCAGGGCTGCTGATAATTGACTGAAATTTCGCGGGCGATATGAGATATTGATAATAAATTTTGTTTTTCAGCGTGAAACCTGTTGATCTCAATTTATCATTCCCCCTTTTCTCCTTTATCTTTTGGCTGTAATTTTTTAAGATTCAGGAGAATCCAGATACCTGCAAGTACCATTGGAATGCTGAGTATCTGCCCCATATTCAGCGCCATGGTATTTTCAAAGTCAACCTGATTTTCCTTGACAAACTCATACAAAAACCGGAGTGTAAACAACACAACCAGGAAAATACCAAAGAGCAGTCCCTCGGGAATATGCTGTTTGCGCTTGTTCCACAAATACAACAAAAACAAAAAGAGCAGAAATGTCGAAATGGATTCATATAGCTGGGCCGGATGACGGGCGATACCACGCGTCTCAATTATCGCAACTATATGTCCGTTTGAATTTCGCTCGATTTTATAATCCAGTTGATTGGCGGTTGGCTCATAAATATGCATCGTGATATACTCATTGTTATTGAGTATGTTTTTAATGTTGACTTTGACGATCTGTATAGCGATGTCCTTCGTCTTGATACCATCAGAAAATTCAACGATAATCTTAATGGGCACATAACCGTTTTTATCAATTACTCTTTCTTTATCCTTTTTTACCTCCACCTTATCAATCTGAACGATATATTCCAGCCTGTCCACAACATCACGGGCGAATACCACACCATAGTTTGATCGAGTCGGAATGCCGATGATCTCGGAATTCATCATATTGCCCATGCGGATGAGGGCACCTGTCAGCGCCACGACGATCACGATTCGGTCCACTACCCACAGATAGCTCTGCCCCGGTCTTTTTTTCTTTCTCCATATAAACCGCCACTTAAACGGATTGATATCGACATAATAATTGACGTACATATAAATAGCAACAAGGATTCCGATGGCAGCGCCATGACTGGCAAGGCCACCTTCCCATGTTTTGAGAATGCTGACAGGGTCTTTGAGATACCTCATCGGTTCATAAAAAATCACATGCCCCAGCCTCGCGCCGACAATGGTAGCAATGATCATCCACAGCGTGAGGGAATCGACGTCTTTTTCCGGCTTCCCTTCAGCCTTATAGATCTTATACATGATTTGCTGGCTAATAATAAACCCCAGGGCAAACAGCAATCCGTACCATCTCACATTAAGCCAGTCGATATTCGGGAATATCTCCGGATTGGGTGTCCAAATGATATAACTTAAAAAATTCATCTCTTTCTCATGTTTTTATACTGCAAAAACCGGAATGTTCCGTTCTTATTTATTTCCTGCGAATATATGAATATTGCACGGCAAATGTTTTTATAAGCTGTCTAATTCGGCCAGTTCGTCATAATAGCCGGATGATAAAATGGGAAATCTGCACCATGTCCGCGGATCGACATTAAAATCATCGAGATGAAAAGCAGGGGCCGTTCGTTCGCGCTTCCATTGATTTCTGCTCCACAAAGTGAAAAACTTTTTGATATGAGATTTTAGCAATTCTCTGTCCTCAAGGTCTTCCTTTCCCAGCTTGAGGAATACGTCCTTGGGTGACATCCTCTCGCGAATGGCGAGTTTCTCTATGGCCACAATCACCGGATAGGGCATCAGATCCGTCTCGTCTGTTTGCCCTTTGTCGGGTGGTCTCAACTCGGCAGTGGGATTTAGCGAATTCACATAGCTCAGACTTTTATAACCCAGCTCTTTCTCTGCCCATCGGAGCCACTGTAGGATAAAATATTTATCAACCGCGGCTATGGGTGCAATGCTCCCGCTCATATCGCCATCCATGGTGGCATACCCGACATCCGCCTCGCTACGGTTTGAAGTGACCAGTAATAGCGCCCGTTCGATATTGGCCAGCATCCAGATAATGGGCGATCGTGCCCTCGCCTGTATATTTTGCAGGGTGATATCATCATCATCCCAGTTGAGCTTACGGCCTATGACATTTTCTATTTTGGCTTTGTAAGAAGTGATCTCCTCATCTATGAGCCATTGATCAAATTTGGCCCCGATCTCATGGGCAAGGGCTTTCGCACTCTCCAGCGTCTCCGCCGATGAGTTGACGGTACCCTGATAAGCGCAATGCAACAAATTGCCCGTCACAAACCGGAATCGCTCTTTTTCACCCGTGCCGTTGACCAGGGTAGCTATATGAGAAAAATGCAATTTTTCAAGACTTTTTTCAAGGCCCAGTTCAAAGATGCTCCGACGCACCATTTCAGATACCAACACCGCACATGTTGACGAGTCAGCACCGCCAGACAATGACAACACAAATCCCCTGCTATGACTTTTTCGCATATAATCAAAAAGCGCCAGCGACGCAGCACGGGCAAACATCTCGTTTTTATCCTCTTCCGGCGCTTCGGTACTTATTCCTTCCGGCTTCTTATCATCAGGATCAATATCCGTAACCAGCATGCTCACTTCCCTGAAAGAAAGTTTCTCATTCAATTTGATCAATTTTCCATGGCCGGCGACGATAATCTCTCCGTCATAAATCATACGTCCCGCCTCGTTACCCAGCAAGTTGACATAGACGTAATAACACTGGAATTTCTTTGAACTATCGATTACCAGGTTTACCCTCAACGGCGATTTCCCGAATGCGAAATGACTGGCGCTCGGATTCAGAATAAGCTGTATATCATTGTTCATCCTGCATGCCGGGCGATCGGACCTCCAGGCATCCTCACATATTTCAAAGCCTGTTCGAACGCCATACAAATCATAGGTCAAATCACCAAATGGAATGTATTTACTGTTTATCTTAATCTCCGTAACTTCGCCCGGCTCCCACGCGGTAAACCAGCGAGGTTCGTAATGCACTCCGTCATTCGCGAGAAATTGTTTGGCGGTTACGCCTAATACCTCTCCGTCCCTGATTACTGCCGCACAATTATATACATGACCGTTCAGTCTTACAGGCAAACCCACGGCCACAGCGATATTTTTGGTTTGTTCAGCAATATCAGGGATGAAAGACAACGCTTTCTCCGGCAACCATTCACTGAGGAAAAGGTCCTCACAACCATAGCCCGTGATGCAAAGTTCGGGCAGGCAAAGTATGTCTGCCCCATGAGATTTTGCCTGTTTTACGGCCTTTTCAATATTAGAGAGGTTATTGTCCCAGTGAATTGGGATCTGGTTTAATGCAGCGCCCGCGACCTTTATTTTTGCCATTTGAATGTGCCTTCAAAAAGAAGTGCCCAATATACTACACAATATTGAGTTTATCACAAGATTTTTGAGCGGCATCCTGCTCGGCTTTCTTTTTGCTGAACCCGTTACCATGCGCTACGGTCTCACCGTCAATTTTCAGTTCTGCTTTGAAAACCCGATTGTGGCTGCCTCCGCGTATCTCGGAGATCTCAAATTTCACTTCTTTGTTTTGCTTGTGTGCCCATTCGATGACCTTGCTTTTAAAATTCTGGTCCGTTTCGATGATTTTCTGAATGTCGTACTGCTGGCCGAGGATCTTTTTGATGATCACCCTTTTTGTTGTTTGGTACCCTTTGTCCAGGTAAATGGCGCCGATAAAAGCCTCGAGTGTGTCTCCAAAAATCGATTTGTAAGCCTGACGGTTTCTCTTGTTGTATTTTGTGAATTCAACGATTTCCTCAATCCCCATTTTTTTTGCCACCTCATTCAGGGTGTCCCTGTTTACGATCCTGCTTCGGATTTCGGTTAAAAATCCTTCATCTTTCAAGGGGTATTTTTTAAAAAGGTATTCCGCGACCACTGCGCCGAGGATGGCGTCGCCGAGGTATTCAAGTCTTTCGTTTGATTCACGGACTCCGATTTTATTTTGCTTCGCGATGGAGCGATGCTGGGTGGATAGTTTATATAGATCGAGATTTCCAGGGCTGATGCCTGCAATATTTTTTATTGATGATATCAGTAATTTATCGGCTTCAGATCGGGAACGCCAGAATTTGAAAATCTTCCTTAACAAAGGAAAACGGTTTTAGTTAAACTTTTTAAAAATCACGGAGAAGTTATGTCCGCCAAAGCCAAAAGTATTGCTCAATGCAGCCTTCACCTCCCGCTTTTGCGCTTTATTAAAAGTAAAATTCAATTTGTTGTCCAGTTGATCATCATCTGTAAAGTGATTGATCGTCGGTGGTATAAGCTGATGCTCAATAGCTAAAATAGAGGCGATCGATTCTACTACTCCGGCAGCTCCGAGCAAGTGGCCCGTCATTGATTTGGTGGCACTGATATTCAGCTTGTATGCATGATCACCAAATACGCTCAAAATTGCTTTTGTTTCACTTATATCTCCAAGTGGGGTAGAAGTACCGTGTACATTTATATAATCTATATCTTCAGGCTTCATGTCGGCATCTTCCAGCGCGTTACGCATTACCATCGCTGCTCCCAGACCTTCGGGATGAGGGGCTGTGATATGATGGGCATCAGCCGATGCTCCACCTCCGGCAAGTTCTGCATAGATATGTGCTCCTCTGTTGAGTGCATGCTCAAGCTCTTCAATAACCAACGCTCCGGCTCCTTCGCCCAGCACGAATCCATCCCTGTCCTTATCAAAAGGCCTGGATGCAGTTTCAGGAGAATCATTTCTCTCCGACAGAGCCCGCATTGCATTAAATCCGCCAATACCGGTATCGATCACACATGCTTCCGATCCGCCGGTGATCATCACGTCCGCTTTGCCTAATCTTATATAGTTGAATGCCTCTACAATGGCATTGGTTGCTGAGGCACATGCTGAAACCGTGGCAAAATTTGGTCCTCTGAATCCATATTTGATACTGATATAACCAGCACTGATATCAGGGATGAGTTTCGGGATAAAAAAGGGAGTAAACCTCGGAGTGCCGTCACCACCGGCATAGGTCATCGTCTCGTCCTGGAAGGATTTGATACCACCAATGCCCGAGCCCCACACAACGCCGGCACGATCTCCATTGATCTTTTCCACATCAAGTCCGGAATTCTCGAATGCCTCTGCGGCCGTCACCAGCGAGTAAACGGCAAACAGGTCCATCTTGCGGATATCCTTCCTGTCGAGGTGATCCTGGGGATTGAAATTCTTTACCTCACAGGCAAACTTTGTCCTGAATTTCGAGGCATCGAATTTGGTGATGGGGGCAGCACCGCTAACACCGTTTCGCAAGCCGTCCCAATAATCAGCGACATTATTGCCAATCGGCGTTAGCGCTCCTAACCCTGTAATTACTACTCTCTTTAATTCCATGAAAAGATACTTGAAAAAATCAGCTCTTTACGTTTTCTTCAAGATAAGCTATGGCCTGGCCTACTGTAGCTATATTTTCGGCCTGATCGTCAGGAATAGAAATGTTAAACTCTTTTTCAAATTCCATTATCAACTCAACCGTATCAAGCGAATCAGCTCCGAGGTCGTTTGTAAAACTTGCTTCCGGAGTTACTTCTGATTCTTCTACTCCGAGTTTATCAATGATAATTGATTTAACTTTTTGTGCGATTTCTGACATTTTTTATATTGATTTTGTTAAAACTCAGTGCAAAGAAATACATTTCACTAATCAATGTCAAACTATTTTTTTAATCTTGGTTTTTTGGGCGTTATTCCATGATTACGGTTATTTTTGATACGGTATTTTGCGAAAATGATAAATCGGAAAAAGGTTAAAGTAGTTTTTGCACTGTTTCATTATAATTTTCTGTAAATCTGCAATTCAGGAAAATAATTATTATGAAGAAAAGAATCCTAGAAGCGGAACTGAGCTATGAATTTTCACTGTTGGGCATTATCGCTCAGGTAAAGGAATACAAGCTGGCCTGGAACCTGAATAACACCCTTGGCGTCACCCTGGACAAAGCCGGAGACATCACTATTGAATTCCTCAAGAACCAAACCCTTGTGATCTCTAACTTTTGCTATGAAACCGAAAATAATCTGATGCGTCTTCTGAAAAATAAATCGGTCGAATCTCATGGGAATAAGACTGTTTTTCTGATTCCGGAACTCAGCCGGTTCGATTATTTTTTGATTATTCAGGGGTTTGAGGATGATTTGACTGTCAGCGAAATGAAAGAAAAAGTGGCAGGCATCCCCGGGGTTCAGTTTGTACAGG
>WGED01000511.1 GCA_015492915.1 Cyclobacteriaceae bacterium | reverse complement strand
GATTATAGTGCCGAATTGCTGGTAGAATTGTCGCGTTACTATGATATCGATGTAATCATCGAACAGGAAGAGTTATCGAGTAGCTGGATTAGAAAGAATTGTGGCGTTCGAAATATAAAATGGTTTGGATCAAACGCAACTCAATATGAGCGCGTTCTTTATCATTTTGGCAATTCCTCTTTCCATAAACACATGTTTTCCCTCTTATCCGAAATTCCCGGTGTCGTCGTGATGCATGATTTTTTCCTATCCGGTATCATTGCACATATGGATCTTGACAAGGCAAATTCAAGGGGCTTTGTAAAAAGCCTCTATCAATCCCATGGTTATGCGGCCATCAGGGATTACTTTAGTGCAAAGAATAAAGCCGATATTATCTGGAAATATCCATGCAATCTTGATGTGTTAAATAATTCAGTTGGTGTGATTACGCATTCTAACTATTCCACCAAACTGGCAAGCAAATGGTATAGCAATTCGTGCAAAGAAAATTGGCATATCATTCCACTTCTGCGCACTCCAGCAGAAGGGAATGATAAATCTGCTGCGCGTAAAAAAATAAAATACAAAAATGATGAATTTCTGGTTTGTAGCTTTGGAATACTATCCCCAGCAAAGTTAAACCATAATTTGCTGGAGTCCTGGTTGATGTCAGATTTATCAAAGGAAGAAAACTGTCATCTGATCTTTGTTGGGGAAATTGGGGACAAGGATTATGGGCGAAGACTTTACGAAAAAATTAAAAAAAGTGGTCTGGATAAACGTATCCACATCACAGGCTGGCTGGATGAGGAAACATATCGTGCCTATCTCGGGTCTGCGGACATAGCGGTTCAATTACGCAGCCTCACCAGAGGGGAAACGTCAGCTTCTGCACTTGATTGTATGAATTACGCCTTACCAACCATTGTGAATGCAAATGGTGCCATGGCCGAGTTGAATAAAAATTCTGTCATGCTTTTGAGAGATAAATTTGATGAACGAGAGTTGAAAAAGGCATTAGAATATTTGTGGCGAGACGATGGTATGCGAGAATACTATTCTAATAATGCGCGCGAAGAAATTTTACAAAACCATGCGCCAGACAAGTGTGCAAAATTATACTTTAAGGCCATTGAAGAGTGCTACAATCAAGCATATCCGCAAATTTCGACATTATGTCAGGAACTAGCGATCATTAATGATCCTTGGGCCAAACAGCAGGAGTGGGAGTGTTTAGCAAGTGCTATATCCAAGAATTATACCCCTCCCTTCACACAGAAGCAATTATTGGTGGATGTTTCTGAATTAATCCAGCAGGATGCAGGTTCTGGCATTCAGCGTGTTGTGCGCAATATTTTACGTGAATGGTTGTTGCGGCCTCCGGCCGATTATCGCATTGAGCCGGTCTATGCAACAATGGAAAATGGTTATCGGTATGCTCGAAAGTTTTCTTTGGAATTTATGGAGTGTCCGGTTAGCGATTTAAATGACGACCCTGTTGAATATAGACAGGGGGATATTTTTCTCGGCTTGGATCTGCAACCCAATATTGTTCCTCAACACCGGGAAGAGTTTCAAAAGATGCGTTGTCATGGTGTTCAAGTTAAATTTGTGGTCTATGATCTTTTGTGTCTATTGCAACCTCAGCACTTCTTCGCAGGCGCGGATCTGCAGTTTTCCAAATGGCTTGAGGTCGTGGCGGAAAATGATGGTGCAATCTGTATTTCAAAAGCTGTGAAGGATGAATTGCAAGAATGGCTTCGTGAAAACTATTCGGGCCGTGAGAGCCATTTGCCCATCACTTGGTTCCATTTGGGCGCTGATATGGATGAAGTTGATCCTGATAATACGTTAGGAGAGGATAAATTAATTATAAATAAACCGGGTGTTCTAAGAACGTGCCAGGCCAAAACGAATTTTCTTATGGTTGGGACTATGGAGCCACGTAAAGGTCACGGACAGACTTTGTGTGCTTTTGAGGAATTATGGGCGCAGAATATAGATGTTTCACTAACAATTATTGGTAAAGCGGGATGGATGGTCGACGATCTGGCCGCACGAATTCGTACTCATAAAGAATATGGGCAACGATTGTTCTGGCTGAGCGACGCTGATGATCCCTATCTAAAGCAGGTTTATGCGCAATCTGATTGTCTAATAGCGGCTTCCCATGGGGAGGGCTTTGGTTTGCCTTTAATAGAAGCAGCACAATACGGGCTAGCGATTATTGCTCGTGATATTCCAGTATTTCGAGAGGTGGCCGATAATAATGCCTTTTATTTTACAGGAAGTACGCCCGGTGATTTAACTGCAGTGTTGAAACAATGGCTAGCTCTGTATCAGGAGAACAGTCATCCAAAATCAAATATGATAAAATGGGAAACATGGAGACAAGCTTCTGAAAAATTATTCTTAAAAATAACCCGACATGAAAATTAACTTAGAAATAAATTATAAAATTTGCGTGGACGGGTGATGATTGTGAACGATAGCTTACATATGAAGCTGCTAGTTACCGGCGCAGATGGATTTGTTGGCCGTTATCTCATTGAGGAAACGCTTCGTCATTATGGGGCGAGGGCGCAAGTTTTTGCAACCTCTCTAGGAAGTGGTAAGGAATTATTGCGCGATGATCGCATTGCTT
>WGED01000510.1 GCA_015492915.1 Cyclobacteriaceae bacterium | reverse complement strand
TTTCAAAACAATATTTTATTCATGAAAATTGTGTGAATAGCAAATAATATTAACACATATCGCTTTTGTTTGGCGGAAAAGTCGTTTTCGTTCGAACACTAAATAGTATAATCGGGCTCATGGTATTAACCGCTGGATATATCCTTCATGCTGGATATGATGTCATCCACAATTCACTATTCATCAACCCGGGAACTCCGGTGTGGTGGCCTGAATTTTGTGGGTCTATTGATGGGCTAATCGGTGTTTATTTGCTGTACTTAGTCGTCTCTGCCAAAAGTCGTGCAACGAAAAATGCTTAACAATCGTGCAAACCCGGACCGGCAATTCCACTGCGCTTCCAAGTGGCAGGTGAGCCTTGACTGCTTCCTATTTTTCCAGCAAAAATGATTGGTTTTTTGCCCTCTTTTTCCTTTTGTTGGGGTAGAGACGGTTGCATTCCTGCCCGTCTCATGCCGGTTTTTGGTGGATTTGACCGTACGTCTCCTGTCGAGTTCTTTGACCTTTTTGTATATGCTGCAAAGCCAATTCTCTAATTCGGCCCGCAAAGCCAGGAACCTGACGAATCTGTTAGACGGATCGCATCCGTTGAATAATAGACACCTTGCAACACGCTTCAGCGATCGGCCACACTGATCTGTTTTCCTCACTCTGCAGACTGAAAGTCAGCACTCGTTTCAGATTGACAACAGTCATAGGCACTGTTGGATTTGACCAGGGATATCATCAGTTTGAGCAGTACCGGCACGCAGGCAATCGGCGACTTCCTGGAGCATGGTTTATGGAGCCGGCGCTTCAAATACTTGATATGGATTTCCTGCAGCGAGCGGCCTGTTGGTTTGCACACCCGGTATGGTGAATAGGGCCTTTTTATACCTATCGGTTGGAATGATGCTGTCAGGGTTTTTCAGAATTTCACGGTATCCGTTCGAATGAACTTGATAAAGTAAAAATTTTTTGGAGCACGGAAGGCCGGTTAAGAACCGCAGCCTGAGGGTTCTCTTTGCCAGGATCGACGCCAGCGAAAATTTTTTGGTAATTGACTTTCTTCTGTTTTTGCATATCTTGTATTTATGATCCTCTCCCACTACTTTATGTTAAACTGCTGGTCGAATCCACATATCGGATGTTGCGGCGATCTGAACCATTCGGATAACGCCAACGCCCGTAGTAGGAGTCTGGAAATCGTTAGGCTGCTGTACACCACACCATATTTCTTTCAACAAAGTAAAGCTGGCTGCTTAGTCTGAAAATGGCGTACCGGAATATAAAGGTAAACACATCATCCTGGATCGTTGCAATCTTTATCACAATTGCCATTGGGTTGGTCATTGCCTGGTTTGCCCATGATGTAGGGCTAAAGCGTGTCATGTTTGCTTTCTGGCTCAATTGGCTATTGATGTTTTGGGCGCACGGTATCTATCTGACCAATACGGTAAAATTGGCAGAGAAGTATTTTCACATCAGACCTATTGAGAAAAAGGTGTATCAGTTTATGGGCGTCAAATATTATCAGCGTATGATTCGGCGCGTGAACATTTTCAATCCGGAACTACATCTCAAGGAAGGCAGATCAGGTCTTGCAAAGCTCGAACAAGCCACCCGGAATGCCGAGCAAGGGCATGCTCTGATCTACATTATTGTGTCAGGATTTACCCTATATGCTTTATTACAGCAGTGGTGGCAGGCAGCGTTTTGGTATTTTCTCTTCAATATGCTGATCAACGGTTATCCCATTATGGTGCAAAGATACAACCGAGATAGGATCAGCAGAATCTTAAAATCCAGAAGGGTTGTTTAGATAGAGCAATCATGCAGCCCAACCATGGCTGCATTGGACAGCGGCTTCACCGCTCGCGGAAGCGGGCGCGATTTCAGAGAGAGTAGCGAGTTGGTCGTGGCGGTCGTGCAGTCAGCCGCTGCTCCCGCTGAGCCACACGTTAGGCTGATGAATAAGAAACATCTCATGGAGTAATAAATGTCCATCCGAGTTGGCTTGTATGACTTCTTTGCTTACACCCTTCCTGGAATGTTCTATCTAGCCATTCTCGTTTTTTGGATAGGCACAGTTAAACAGTTAGTAATAGATTTTTATGTTTTGAAGGATTTTTCTCTGATTGTTTTGTTTATAATGCTTGGCTCAGCATATATTATCGGGCTCTTGATCGATCCCCTTGTTTATTGGTGGGTGAGACTTTTTCAACGCAAAAACAGTCATTCAGCAAAAATGGCTTTTGATGAGTTACAGAACGACACTCTTGGGTCAATCTAAATTATGATGCGAAAGATTGGGGTGTCCTTTTGCGTGCAGTAAAAAGTGTATCCATGGAAGCGGCGGCAGATGTAGAACAACATAATGTAGTCGCCATTATGTTGAGAAATATAAGCCTCGCGTTTGTTCTAGCTTTCATTAGCTTTGTGATTTATTATTTTGTTTTTTTGCC
>WGED01000509.1 GCA_015492915.1 Cyclobacteriaceae bacterium | reverse complement strand
CTCATTAGCTGGTCATAGGCTAAACCAAAGACGGGGAAAAATTCTTTTGAAGGAATTTCGCCTGTAAACCATGGGATTTCATCCTTTTTTATGATAAAAAACAAGAGCTCGCTTACGGCGGGCCTTCCCTTGTGGGAGAGGATATTGTTCACGTAATTCATGAAAGCGCGAAGATTTTTACTGATGTCCGGCAGATAGATGAGGATCTCCTCGCCGTCTTTCAGCACGATTGTCAGAGTGTCTCTGCCCGACCAGCCGAGGTAAAACAGAAACATGCCCGACAGCATCATCAGCAAGTGGAGCACGGGGTGGAACAGATTGGTAAAATAAGACAAAAAAGCAAATGGTGTCATGATGCCGCCGACGAAAAGCGGGAAGAGCATCTTTTTGTGACTCGTAGTGAGTCTGGTTATGTCTTGCAGTCGGAAAATATTCTTTTTATTTTTCCTGACTACAAGGAGGTGCTCATCTGAAATCAACGCACGGTTCTTCTCGTCTCCTTCCGAGAGCAGGTAAACGACCGCTCTTACCCGGTTATGGTCAAAATATTCTTCCAAGGTCAGTTGATTTGCAGTCTGGCGAGAAAGGCGTCGGCCTCATCCTCAAAAATGATCTGGCACTTCCACCCGCAGCGGCGGGCTGTTTTTATCAGTATATCCGGGTCGATGTAAAGCCATGAAAAAACATCACTTTTTTCATGTTTATATTCATAGCGGAACGATAACTCCCCAAAATATTTGTCATCAGGAAATGCCTTTTTCTCATACAAATATGATATATCTGTTGAGTCGGCGAGCAACTGCCCGCCGGGTGCCAGGATATTTTTCAGATGTCCCAGCAGCTTCTCAAGTCCTCCGATAGTACCGGCAACCCCCAGGCCGTTCATGAGCATCAAAATCGTATCAAATTCATAGCCGTCATATTCGAAAATGTCTTTGGTCACGACATTGTTGACGCCCCGTGCTTTCATGACTTTGCCACAATACGGAGATACATCGAGCGCTGTCACGGCAATATTTTTTTGTTGCAGCCAAAGAGGATGCCTGCCCGCCGCAGCCCCGATGTCCAGCACCCTGCCGTGTGCCAGTTCCAGCGCAAAGATTTCGATCTCGGACCAATCATCCTCAGGACTGAAATAACCTGCGACGGGGATATCCTCCGGCGCACCGTATTCATTGTGCAGCAACAGAGGTGGGTCAAAATTCCCACAATGAAAATCCCAAAGAGCTCTGCCGAATACGTCTCCTTTTACTTCTGGTTCTGTCACTTTGAGTTTTGATAAAGCGTAAACATTTCCTGAAAACCGTGGTTATCACCTGATGATATCCCGTTTTTCTTTTGCCGGTGAATTTATGGTAAATTTGTCACAATTACCGGCATCCCGAATAATCGGATGTGATATTTATTTGCTTTGGAAAACCCAGACATCACACATACAATCAGGAATATCGCATACATAATAATAACCGCATGAATTTTTTAGGCCATTTTTACCTTTCGCGTCATGATCCTGACCTCATTGTAGGCAACTATATCGCCGACTATGTGAAGGGTAAAAAATACCTCGATTATCCCGACGGCATCCGGGACGGAATCATCATGCACCGGCATATCGATTTTTTTACCGATCGTCATCCCATGGTCAGGCAGGGAAGAAGCAGGTTGTTTCATAAGTACCGGCATTTTTCAGGTGTCATCATTGATATGTATTACGATCATTTCCTGGCCAGCATGTGGGAGAGGTATGCCGGTGAACCATTACACGAGTTTTCTCAGGTTATATATAAAACGATCGAAAACTCGTGGGATGTACTGCCCATGAAATCACAATACCTTTTTTCTTATATGAGTCAGCACGATTGGCTCGTCAGGTATGCCTCGATGCAGGGGTTGGGACGATCACTCGATGGCATGTCGAAGCGGATCAACAACAATTCCCGCCTTGATCAGGCCATTCACGACCTGTATGAACACTATGATCTGTTCAGAGAAGAATTTAAAAATTTCATCGTAGATGCCAAAGCGCAGTTTCCGGTCGCCTGACAGGCATGAGAAACAGATGATTTTCTCCCGTCTTCCGACACCCGACTTCGGTCACCCGTCTTCCGTCTCCGGTCACCGGACACCCGTCTTCCCGCTTCCCCCTCCTAATGTCTCCAATCAAACTTGTCGAGCTCAGCCACGGCAGCCACCAGCAAGTGAATACTGTTTTCAATATCCTTTTTATGTGCCATCTCAATCACTTGATGAAGATGTCTTGTGGGCACAGAGATAGCACCCGCAATGGAACCGTTTTTGCCCATTCGCTGAAGCCCGGCTGTATCAGTGCCACCTGCGGGGAGTATCTCCGGTTGCCAGGGAATGCCATGACCGGATGCTGTTTTTTCCAGATATTCCACCATGCGGGTATCGCAGATCACTGATCCGTCCATGATCTTGATCGCTGTCCCGTCACCTAATTTCGTGATTTTCTCATGCGCCTGCGCACCGGGCACATCGTATGCGATGGTTGTGTCGAGTGCTATGGCGAAGTCCGGGTTGATGGTGTGGGCGCTCACACCGGCGCCGCGCAGACCTACCTCCTCCTGTACCGTAAAAACGGCATAAAGGTCATATGGAATTTTATCCATTTTTTTCAATGCCTCAATGAGGATAAATACAGACACCCTGTTATCAAGCGATTTACAGTTGACACACTCACCGATCTCGACCAGTTCCCGATCCCAGGTGATCGGGTCTCCGATCCTTACCGACTTTTCGAGTTCTTCCTTTTTCATGCCCGTATCGATAAAATAATCTTTTGTTTCGGGCATTTTCTTCCGATCCTCGGCACTCATCACATGCACCGGCTTGGTGCCCATGACTCCCGGAATAGTCTTTTTCCCATGGATTTTTACTCTTTGCGCTGTTAGCGTCTTGGGGTCAAAACCGCCAAGGGTATGAAAGCGTACGAATCCGCCATCCTCGATATGTGTGACAACAAAGCCGATCTCATCCATATGAGCGGCGACCATCACTTTTTTATCCGATGAATCGCCTTTTTTCAAAGCCACCAGGTTGCCCATATTATCGACATGGTAGTCGTCGACATGTGATTCGATTGCTTTTATGATCAGCTCACGGATATACTTTTCGAAACCGGGTGCGCCGGCTGTCTCACAAACCTGTTTGAGTAATTTCATGTTCATTGTCATGATTTTGTGATTTTGATTTCAAATGTACCGGTAAGGAGATTAACAAGCAAAAGAAATTTGAGCAGTAGAAATGAAAAATCATGGAATAGTGCAATTGTTATGTCAGATAGTGACAATAATAATTTATGATGCTCAATGCGCCGAAAAAGGAGCAATGACTATGTGGAGGTTAATTTTAGCAGAAAAGTGAGAGTAATTTTTACACAGATTTAAATATTTACACATGTAGAAGGCAGTAGTTAAAAAGGGTGGTTTTGTAACTATTGCTTTTTTAGATCAGATTTTTAAAAAGAGTTATACGTTAATATAACTGAATGAGAAATAGGTCATTATCATAAGCTTTTTATATCTTAACTTTAAGAATTCATTCCGTGGAAATATGTGTAAAATTTGTTGGCAGCAATTGATCAATATGCGCATTATCGTCATTATGTTGACTTAAATATTAAAACCTTACAAAGGTGCCCTGGTTTGTTTACTTCGTTGGTTTGAGGCGGATGGCCGGATTACCTTTATAGTCCAATTTTGATAAATAAATTTTTAAACGGTCGTAACTATGATACTCTTTATACTTTATTTGATATCGCTCGTGTGGATGGTAGTTTTTCTCACCAATTTTGTAAAACCTTTTAAGAGGAAGAAAGAATTGGAAACTACAAAGATCAAATTTATACCCTTAAAAAAACCGGGTAATCCCAACAATAAATATTATGTGTTGGAATCAGGGGAATTAGTTGAAGTGAATCAGTAAAAAAAATCTGTTTTCCCATAATTCAGCATCCACAACCTTTCCCCTTTTCCTCTCGGTTCTATCCGAATTCTCCCCTCAGAAAATATCTACTCTTACTTTTGTTGATACAACCCGGTCGGCTTCGAATGCTTTAACCCGAAATTCTCACCAGGATTTTGTTATAAGAGGTTAAAGTACAACTTGTCCCGCCAGGGCGGGAAGAAAATCAGCACGTTTGATGAAGAGGCATAATGCACTTTTGTGGTGACGAATCAAACGTGAACGAAGGGCCTGATTTTGACGTAGTTTAAGCTCGGAATAGAAAGGTTATTGAGAATTTTGGGTTTAATCGAAGAACCATTAAGGAAAATATTGACACTTAGCATCAAGTTCATCAAAGTTATCGACCGGCAAGATCTGACCAATAAAAAGGGCGCCTTGTCATAGGCGCCCTGTACATGAAAAATGCATTATTTCACATAGACTCCTGAAGCTCAGGAGGCACTTTTTTAACATCATCTGGCAAATCCGCCGTGAGTGCTTTCAGGAAAGTGACGATCTCCTTTACTTCTTGGTCTGTGAGGTCTTTATTCAGATTCAGCTTGGCAATGATCTTCGTTGCTTCTTCCAGTGATTTCACACTCCCGTCGTGGAAATAAGGATATGTCTCTGCAATATTCCTGAGGGAAGGCACTTTGAACATGTATTTCTCAGCTTCATTGCCGGTAACATCAAACCTTCCATTATCAATCGGATCACTGCCTGTCAGCTCCCAGTAATTGCCGTAAAGCCCGAATTTCTGGAACATATTGCCGCCCAGCAGGCTGCCCATATGGCATGTGGTACATCCCACATCCATAAAAGTTTTCAGACCCTTCTTCTCTTCCACGGTCAGAGCGTTGGCATTGCCCTTGAGATAATCATCAAACTTTGACGGCGTGAGCAACGTTCGCTCAAATGCGGCAATGGCTTTTTTCAGGTTTTCATAAGTGATAGGATTGGTATCATCGGGAAAAGCCGCCTTAAACAAATCCTGATACATCTTCACTTTTGACAGTCTGTCGATCAGAAACTGCTCACTTGGTATAGCCATTTCAATAGGATTGAGGATAGGCATGCCTGCCTGCTCTTCAACATCCTTTGCCCTGCCATCCCAGAACTGACTTGTATGCAGTGCAGCGTTAAGTACGGTTGGCGAATTTCTCGGTCCTAGTTTACCTGCATCACCGGGAGATGTCGGCTTCCTGTCCACGCCAAAGGTACTGAGGTCATGGCATGTATTACAGCTCTGTGTCTGATCTTTGGATAGCCTGTTATCAAAATATAGGATCTTTCCAAGTTTTACTTTGGCATCTGTCACTGGATTGTCCGGATTGTCAGCCGATGCCGGGAGGGGTTGGAAAGTGGTTCTTGCCCGTTCACCAACCTGAGCCTCGAGCTCGGTATTGGCTTTCATTGATTCCATTTGCTTTTCCATTACATTTTTCTCGGAACCTTTTTTGCCTCCGCAAGCAAATGAGATGAAAAGGATAAATACGAAATATAATCTTGCTGTTTTCATGAGTTTATCAGAGGTTAGTTTACAAACTGTCT
>WGED01000508.1 GCA_015492915.1 Cyclobacteriaceae bacterium | reverse complement strand
TTGCTACAATCACCGGCTATCAACGTGATTTCTGCGCTTCAAAGCGGACAGAACAAGTTGACCGGAGTATTAAAAACATTGTCAGAAAAAGAAGAAGCATAAAAAAGTTAAAATCATTAATCAAAATTAAAAATGGCAGATTTAAAAGCATTCGCAGAGCAGTTAGTGAACTTAACCGTAAAAGAGGTTAATGAACTTGCAGATATTTTAAAGGAAGAATATGGTATTGAGCCCGCAGCCGCAGGACCAGTGATGGTAGCAGGTGGTGGTGCCGCAGCAGAAGAAGGTGCTGCTGAAGAAAAAACTTCGTTTGATGTAGTACTTGTTTCACCGGGAGCAGCTAAGCTTAAAGTTGTGAAGGCAGTGAAAGAGCTGACTGGCTTAGGTCTCAAGGAATCAAAAGAACTTGTTGATAACGCACCAAGCCCGATCAAAGAAGGTATTGCAAAAGACGAAGCTGAAGGACTTAAAAAGCAACTTGAAGAAGCAGGAGCAGAAGTCGAAATCAAATAAGACCTTGTCCATTTATTTTAGTTAAATGGAATGAATCCAGGCCTGGCCTAATATAGTCAGGTCTTTTCCTGTTTGTACCTATACCTATTGCAAAAATAGTCAAAAATCCATAGCCAGAAGGGCTGTGGCAATATTTACTGATAAGATTTCTCCAATAAACGATTAAAGCCTTGGCGACAAATAATCAAAATCAAAGGAAAAGCTTTTCCAAAATTAAAAGTGTAATTGATTACCCTGATTTCCTGGATGTTCAATTACAATCATTCAAAGATTTCTTCCAACTGGAAACCCCTGCCGAGAAACGAATTCAGGAAGGCCTGTATAAAGTGTTCTCGGAAAACTTCCCGATCTCAGATTCAAGGGAAAATTTTGTGCTTGAATTTATCGATTACATGATCGATCCTTCAAAGTACAGTGTGCGGGAATGTGTGGACCGTGGTCTTACCTATTCCGTTCCTTTGAAAGCGAAACTGAGGCTTTCCTGCAATGACGAGGATAACGAGGATTTTGAAACTATTGAGCAGGAGGTGTTTCTCGGCAACATTCCTTATATGACTGATAAAGGATCATTTGTGATCAATGGTGCCGAGCGTGTTATTGTATCGCAATTACACAGGTCACCGGGAGTGTTTTTTGCGCAGAGCAAACACACAAATGGCACCAAGTTATATTCTGCCAGGATTATACCTTTTAAAGGATCATGGATAGAATTTGCGACCGATGTCAATAATGTGATGTATGCATACATTGACAGGAAGAAGAAATTCCCTGTCACCACCTTGTTGAGAGCGATCGGTTGGGGAAGTGATAAGGATATCCTTGATTTATTCGAGTTATCGGAGGAAGTGCCTGCCAACAAAAAGAATCTGAAAAAAGTAGTGGGACGAAAGCTTGCCGCCAGGGTTTTGAGGACCTGGACTGAAGACTTCGTGGATGAAGACACCGGTGAAGTTGTATCGATTGACAGAAATGAGGTATTACTGGAAAGGGATTCCGTGCTGACTGAAGATGATATCGACATTATCCTTGAATCTTCAACGAAATCCATCATCCTGCACCGTGAGGATATCAATATCAATGATTATCAGATCATTTACAATACTCTCCAGAAAGATAATTCAAACTCTGAAAAAGAAGCTGTTGAGCAAATTTACAGGCAACTGAGAAATTCCGAAGCTCCTGATGAGCAAACAGCCAGGGATATTATACAAAGTCTGTTCTTTTCCGATAAGCGTTATGATCTGGGAGAAGTGGGAAGGTATCGGATCAACAAGAAATTGGGTCTTGATATTGACTCAGACATCCGTGTACTTACCAAAGATGATATTATCCATATTGTCAAATACCTGATAGGTTTGATTAATTCCAAAGCGGTAGTTGATGATATTGACCATTTGAGTAACAGGAGAGTAAGAACAGTAGGTGAGCAGCTTTACACTCAGTTCGGTATAGGTTTGGCCAGGATGGCCCGAACCATTAAAGAACGGATGAATGTGCGTGACAATGAAGACTTCAAACCTGTTGATCTGATCAATGCAAGGACTTTGTCATCAGTGATCAATTCATTCTTCGGAACGAATCAGCTTTCTCAGTTCATGGATCAAACAAACCCGCTGGCTGAGATAACCCATAAGAGAAGGATGTCGGCCCTGGGACCGGGAGGTTTGTCAAGGGAGAGAGCCGGTTTCGAAGTTCGTGATGTTCACTATACACACTATGGTCGTCTGTGTACCATCGAGACACCTGAAGGGCCGAATATTGGCCTTATCTCATCACTTTGTGTTCATGCCAAGGTCAACAACATGGGCTTTATCGAAACCCCATACAGAAAAGCGAAGGGCGGCAAAGTGGACATGTCAAAGCATGTTATTTATCTGACAGCCGAAGAAGAAGACACACATAATATAGCCCAGGCCAATGCACCGCTGAATGAAAAAGGTGAATTTGTCAATGAAAAGGTAAAGGCCAGATTTGAGGGCGACTTCCCGATCGTTGATAAGGCTGACGTATCCTATATGGACGTAGCACCTAACCAGATCGTGTCAGTAGCGGCATCACTCATACCATTCCTGGAGCACGATGATGCCAACCGTGCCTTGATGGGGTCCAACATGATGCGGCAGGCTGTTCCTTTGGTAAAGCCAGAAGCACCAATAGTAGGCACAGGACTGGAAAAAAGAGTAGCTCTTGACAGCAGGGCTTTGATCATTGCCGAAGGAGATGGTGTAGTGGAATATGTGGATGCCAATAAAATATCAATTAAGTACGATCAGACAGATGATGAAAAACTGATCAGTTTTGATGATGATATCAAGACTTATGAACTCACAAAGTTCAGACGTACGAATCAGGATACCTGTATTAATCTCAGCCCGATAGTTTTCAAAGGAGATAAAGTCAAAAAAGGACAGCCGTTGTGTGAGGGATATGCTACACAAAATGGCGAACTTGCACTTGGTCGAAACCTGAAAGTAGCCTTCATGCCGTGGCAAGGGTATAACTTTGAGGATGCCATCGTGATTTCCGAAAGTGTTGTGAGGAACGACGTTTTCACCTCCATTCATATCGATGAATTTGAGTTGGAAGTCAGAGATACTAAAAGAGGTGAAGAAGAACTGACAGCGGAAATACCCAATGTGAGTGAAGATGCCGTTAAAAATCTTGATGAAAACGGCATAATAAGAGTTGGTGCCGATGTCAAGGAAGGTGATATCTTAGTAGGTAAAATTACGCCTAAAGGAGAGACAGATCCGACACCGGAAGAAAAATTACTTCGCGCCATTTTTGGAGATAAAGCGGGTGATGTCAAAGATGCGTCATTGAAGGCACCACCATCACTTGAGGGTGTTGTAATTGAAACGAAGCTTTTCTCAAGGCCCAAGAAAGATAAAGACCTCAGGGCAAAGGCTAAGAAAGACGTTGAGCAACTAAAAAACAGTTACAGCAAGCAATTGCTCGATCTCAGAGCAAGAATGATTGAGAAACTCACCAAATTGCTTGAAGGCAAGGTAAGCCAGGGAATCAAGCATAAGTTTGGTGATGAGATTGTTAGCAAAGGCGTAAAACTCAATGCGAAGATCATCGAAGAAAAATTGTTCCCCGAAAAGAATATTTACAGGGATGAGAGCAATTACAATGTTCCGGAAGAGGTCAATCTGATTGCAGATCTCAACTATGAAAACTGGACAAATGATGAGAAACTAAATCAGCTTGTTGTTGAGTTAGTTAAGCAATACATCATTAAGCGAAATACGTATGCCGGGGAATTTAAGCGTGAGCGGTTTACTCTGGAAGTAGGAGATGAATTGCCGGCTGGCATTGTACAGCTTGCAAAAGTTTATATCGCCAAGAAGCGCAAACTTAAAGTGGGTGATAAAATGGCCGGGCGCCATGGAAATAAGGGTGTTGTAGCAAAGATTGTAAGGCAGGAAGATATGCCATTCCTTGAGGATGGCACACCTGTGGATATCGTGCTTAACCCATTGGGTGTTCCTTCGAGGATGAACCTCGGACAGATTTATGAAACTGTTCTTGGCTGGGCCGGTAATGTACTGGGTAGGAAATATTCTACACCGATCTTCGACGGAGCATCACTTGAAGATGTGGAAAAAGAGCTTAAGGAAGCAAAGTTACCTGATTTCGGTCGTACTTATTTGTATGATGGTCTTACAGGTGAACGTTTCGACCAGAAGGTGACAGTAGGGAAAATATATATGCTTAAGCTAGGCCACCTTGTAGATGATAAAATGCACGCCAGATCCATAGGCCCCTATTCATTGATTACGCAACAACCATTGGGCGGAAAAGCGCAATTTGGTGGTCAGCGGTTCGGTGAGATGGAAGTCTGGGCTCTTGAAGCTTTTGGCGCATCACATGTGTTGCAAGAAATACTCACGATCAAATCTGATGATGTAGTCGGAAGAGCCAAGGCCTATGAGGCTATTGTGAAAGGGGAAAATATGACAAAACCCAATATCCCTGAATCATTCAATGTATTGGTGCATGAGTTGCGAGGTTTAGCGCTTGAGATCACATTGGAATAGAAAATTAAAAAACCGAGAAGGTTTAGTAATAAGAGATTAATTAATTATGGCTTTCAGAAAAAATAAAAAGTTAAAAAGCGACTTTTCAAAAGTCACGATCAGTCTTGCATCCCCGGAATCCATCCTGGAAAGCAGCCATGGCGAGGTAACCCAACCGGAAACTATTAATTACAGGACATATAAGCCAGAGATGGGCGGCTTATTTTGTGAGCGTATATTCGGGCCTGTAAAAGACTGGGAATGTCATTGTGGTAAGTACAAAAGGATCAGGTATAAAGGTATTATATGCGATCGATGTGGTGTAGAAGTCACTGAAAAGAAAGTGCGGAGAGAAAGGATGGGACACATCGAACTGGTTGTTCCGGTTGCCCATATCTGGTATTTCAGATCGCTGCCCAATAAAATAGGCTATCTGTTGGGCTTGCCAACTAAAAAGCTGGATCAAATCATATATTATGAAAGGTATGTGGTTATCCAGCCAGGCATCACGGCTGATAATGAGATGGGTCTGAATAAAATGGATTTCCTTACGGAAGATGAGTATCTGGAGATTCTTGATAAGCTTCCCCGTGAAAACCAAATGCTGGATGATGATGATCCTCAGAAATTCATTGCTAAAATGGGTGCAGAGGCTTTGGAAATGCTTCTTGCCAGAACAGATCTGGATGATCTTTCCTATAAATTAAGACATCAGGCGGCTACCGACACTTCCCAGCAGAGAAAAGCTGAGGCATTAAAAAGGTTGCGTGTCGTAGAGGCGTTCCGGGATGCACGCACCAGAATTGAAAACAGGCCTGAATGGATGATCATCAGGATGGTGCCTGTGATACCGCCTGAATTAAGACCTTTGGTTCCATTGGACGGTGGACGTTTCGCAACATCTGACCTCAACGATTTATACCGAAGGGTAATCATCAGAAATAACCGGCTCAAGCGCCTGATAGATATTAAGGCTCCTGAAGTAATACTCAGAAATGAGAAGAGGATGCTGCAGGAGGCCGTTGATTCGCTGTTTGATAATTCACGGAAAGTCAATGCTGTAAGGTCGGATGGTAACAGAGCACTGAAATCTTTGAGTGATATGCTCAAAGGTAAGCAAGGGCGTTTCCGTCAGAACCTTCTCGGAAAAAGGGTTGACTATTCAGGCCGTTCAGTAATTGTGGTGGGGCCTGAGTTGAAAATGCATGAGTGCGGTTTACCGAAAAGTATGGCAGCTGAATTATTCAAGCCGTTTATTATCAGAAAACTCATTGAAAGAGGGATTGTTAAGACGGTAAAATCGGCCAAAAAGATTGTAGACCGAAAAGATCCCGTTGTATGGGATATCCTTGAAAATGTACTTAAGGGCCACCCTGTATTGCTAAACAGGGCCCCGACGTTACACAGGTTGGGTATTCAGGCATTCCAGCCCAAGCTTATTGAGGGAAAAGCTATTCAGCTTCATCCTTTGACATGTACAGCTTTCAATGCTGACTTTGACGGTGACCAGATGGCGGTCCACGTTCCACTGGGGCAGGAGGCTATTCTTGAGGCCTCTATTTTGATGCTTTCAACGCACAATATCCTGAATCCGGCGAACGGAGCACCGATAGCAGTACCGTCACAGGACATGGTTCTCGGACTTTATTATCTGACAAAAGGAAGGAAAAGTACAAAGAATGATCCTGTGCCTGGTGAGGGCATGACGTTCTATTCGCCCGAAGAGGTAATTGTTGCTTATAACGAAAAAAGAATATCAAAGCATGCACATATAAAAGTGAGAGCCACCATCCGAACTGAAGAAGGAGAGTTAAAAACGGAACTTATAGATACGGTTGCGGGAAGGGTGATATTCAATCAATTCGTGCCAGAAGAAGTTGGTTTTGTAAATGAGTTGCTGACTAAGAAGAAACTTCAGATAATTATCTCCCATATCTTTAAGATCACGGGAATGGCCACTACTGCCAAGTTTCTTGATGACATCAAGACACTCGGTTTCATGGAGGCTTACAAAGGTGGTTTGTCTATTGGATTGAACGACATCATAATCCCTGATATAAAAAATGAATTGATCGAAGAGGCAAAAACTGAGGTAGAAGAAGTTTGGAATAATTACCTGATGGGTCTTATCACAGATAATGAGAGGTATAATCAGGTAATCGATATCTGGACAAGGATCAATTCACAGCTTACCGTCACATTGATGAAAAAGCTGGAAGAAGACAAACGTGGATTTAATTCCATTTACATGATGATGCACTCAGGTGCCCGGGGCTCACGAGAGCAGATCAGACAGTTGGGTGGCATGAGAGGCTTGATGGCCAAGCCCCAGAAAAACCTTGTCGGTTCGGTTGGCGAAATTATTGAAAATCCGATCCTTTCAAACTTTAAGGAAGGCCTGGATGTGATTGAGTACTTTATTTCTACTCACGGTGCCAGAAAGGGACTGGCTGATACAGCTTTAAAGACTGCTGATGCCGGTTATCTGACCAGACGTCTTGTTGACGTGGCACAGGATGTAGTAGTAAATGAGGATGATTGCGGCACACTGAGAGGAATTGTGGTAACGGCGCTTAAAGATAATGAAGACATTGTAGAGCCGTTGTCAGAACGTATTCTGGGCAGGGTTACAGTTCACGATGTTTTCGATCCGATCACTGATGAATTGATCGTGACGGCCAATACTGAGATCGATGAAGAAATAGCAAGGAAGATAGACGAGACAAGCATCGAAGAAGTTGAAATCAGATCAGTATTAACTTGTGAGACTAAGAAGGGTGTATGTGCGAGATGCTACGGACGCAACTTGGCAACAGGAAAAATGGTTCAGAGAGGAGAGGCTGTAGGAGTCATTGCAGCACAGTCTATTGGAGAGCCGGGTACACAGCTTACACTGCGTACATTCCACGTTGGCGGTACGGCTTCAAATATAGCTGTTGAAGCCAGGATCAAAGCGAAATTCGCGGGCATCGTCGAATTTGAAGAACTGAGATCGGTGAAATTCACCAATAGTGAAGGTGAAACTCAAATGGTCGTCATGGGACGCTCGGGAGAGATTAAAATCCTGGAACCCAAAACCAAAAAAGTATTAATCAGCAGCCATGTTCCCTATGGTGCTTATCTACTTGTAAAAGAGGGAGATAAAGTTGAAAAAGGCCAGGAACTTTGCAATTGGGATCCGTATAATGCTGTCATCATGACTGAGTGGGATGGTAAGGTTAAATATGAGATGATCGAGGAGAATTCCACTTATAGGGAGATATCTGATGAGCAAACAGGTCATAGGGAAAAAGTAATTATCGACTCAAAGGATAAAAATAAAAACCCAGCATTGCTTATAGAAACCAAAGATGGTGAGACTATATCTTATAACATACCTGTAGGTGCTCACCTGGCTGTTGATGACGGGCAAAAAATCAAGGCTGGACAGGTACTCGTGAAAATACCCAGGACAATGGGTAAATCAAGGGACATTACAGGTGGTTTGCCGAGAGTAACGGAGTTATTTGAAGCGAGGAACCCGTCGAACCCGGCAATTGTCAGTGAAATAGATGGTGTCGTGACATACGGTGGAATCAAGCGAGGAAACAGGGAAATTTTCATAGAATCAAAGGATGGCATCAAAAAAAGGTATTTGGTGCCTTTGTCCAAGCACATACTGGTTCAGGACAATGATTTTGTGCGTGCCGGCATGCCACTCTCCGACGGTGCTATCACCCCTGCAGATATTCTCGCTATCAAAGGTCCGACTGCCGTACAGGAGTATCTCGTGAATGAAATCCAGGAAGTGTACAGACTACAAGGTGTGAAAATCAATGACAAACACATCGAGGCCATTGTAAGGCAAATGATGCAGAAGGTAATCATCGTTGATTCCGGTGACACAAGCTTCCTGCCTGGTCAGGTAGTGGACAGATGGCTGTTCAGGGAAGAAAATGACAAGATCCTCGACATGAAAGTTGTTGTCGATTCAAAAGATTCGGAAAACCTGAAAGCCGGTCAGATTATCACCAGCCGAAGGCTGAGAGATGAAAATTCAAGCCTGAAAAGGAGAGATTTGAAGCCTGTTGAGGTAAGGGATGCGCAGCCGGCGGTTTCCAAGCCTACCCTACAGGGTATCACACAAGCTTCATTAGGAACCGAGAGTTTTATTTCTGCGGCCTCATTCCAGGAAACAACTAAAGTGTTGAGTGAAGCTTCTATCAGAGGAAAGACAGACCATTTGCTCGGATTGAAAGAAAATGTAATTGTTGGACACTTGATTCCTGCAGGTACTGGTATGAGGGAATACGAAAACTTGATCGTTACCTCCAAAAAAGAGTATGATGCCCTGATGGCTTCCAAAGAGGAGTTCAATAAAGTTGAGGAGAAAAGTGATTCAAATGTTGAATAATCATGGATTCTGAAAAGAAAGAAATAAAGAAGAATCAGATTAATATTGAACTCTCAGAAGACATAGCAGAGGGTATATATGCAAATCTGGCAATGATAGCTCACTCAAATAGTGAGTTTGTCATAGACTTTATCCGGATGATGCCGGGTGTTCCGAAGGCTAAGGTCAAGTCAAGGATTGTGATCACACCCGAGCATGCCAAGCGATTGTTATATGCTCTTAAGGATAATATTGAAAAATACGAGGAGACTTTTGGCGCCATTAAGCGTACCGATGAGGCGCCGAAGTTTCCTGTAAATTTTGGCGGCACGGTTGGAGAGGCTTGATTTTTATAAAAAATCATTTTTATATAATCTCTAATTCCCTACCTTTGCAGTCCCAAAAATTCATGAGTAAAAAGTTAAAAGAAATAGTATGCCTACTATACAGCAGTTAGTAAGAAAAGGGAGAAAAAAATTGACCAGCAAGTCCAAGTCAAGGGCTTTGGACGCATGCCCGCAAAGAAGAGGGGTATGCACACGAGTTTATACAACAACGCCAAAAAAACCAAACTCAGCGATGAGAAAGGTGGCAAGGGTAAGACTGACCAACTCCAAAGAAGTAAACGCCTACATCATGGGAGAAGGGCATAATCTTCAGGAGCACTCCATTGTGCTGATCAGGGGTGGCCGTGTGAAGGACCTTCCGGGAGTGAGGTATCATATTATCCGGGGCGCACTCGATACTGCTGGTGTGGAAGGCAGATTACAAGGTAGATCAAAATATGGTGCTAAAAAGCCTAAAAGTAAATAAGCGAAAACATGAGAAAGGCAAAACCCAAGAAGAGATATATTTTAGCTGATCCGAAATACCAGGAAACTCTGGTAACTAAGTTTGTTAATTACCTGATGGTAAAGGGCAAGAAAAATATTGCTTATACAATATTTTATGATGCCATTGATCTGGTAGAGGAAAGAACAGGAGAAAACGGATTGGAAGTTTGGAAAAACGCACTAAATAATATTATGCCTTCCGTTGAAGTGAAAAGCCGAAGGGTTGGCGGAGCAACTTTTCAGGTGCCGATCGAGGTAAGACCTGAGAGGAAGGTTTCATTGGGTATCAAATGGATGATACGCTACGCCAGGTTGAGGGGTGAGAAGACGATGGTTCAAAGATTGGCAGGCGAGATGATAGCAGCATCAAAAGGGGAAGGAGCCGCTGTGAAGAAAAAGGATGATACGCACAGAATGGCTGAAGCAAATAAGGCATTTTCACATTTCAGGTTTTAATTCATAGATGGCGAAGAAGAATCTTAAATATCTGAGAAACATAGGCATCATGGCCCATATTGATGCCGGGAAAACCACAACAACGGAAAGGATACTCTATTACACGGGCCTTACACATAAATTGGGTGAAGTTCATGAAGGTGGGGCCGTGATGGACTGGATGGAACAGGAACAGGAGAGGGGTATTACAATCACATCTGCAGCCACAACCACATTTTGGAAATATCCGACAGAACAGGGCAAACTGGTCCCTGATTCCAAAGAATATATTATCAATATCATTGACACTCCTGGTCACGTTGATTTCACCGTGGAGGTGGAGCGATCTCTCAGGGTGCTTGACGGAGCAGTGGCTTTATTCTGTGCGGTATCCGGAGTTGAACCGCAGTCTGAGACAGTTTGGCGACAGGCCGATAAATATAACGTACCACGGATTTGTTTTGTAAATAAAATGGACCGGGCAGGGGCAGATTTCTTTGGTGTCGTGCAGGACATCAGGGAAAAACTTAATGCTAATCCTGTTCCTTTGCAGGTGCCCATCGGAGCTGAAGACAAATTCATTGGGGTTGTCGATTTGATAACAAATAAAGCGATCATCTGGAATGAAGAAGATAAGGGTATGACCTATGAGGTTGTCCCGATTCCTGAGGATCTCGTGGAGACGGTAGAAGAATGGAGACAGAAACTTGTTGAAAGTGTCGCCGATTATGACGATGAACTTTTAGAGAAATTTTTTGAAGATCCTGATTCAATTACCGCTGAGGAGATGAGAACTGCCATACGTAAGGCTGTTATAGACATGTCATTTTCTCCGGTGCTCGTCGGATCTGCATTCAAAAATAAAGGTGTTCAATCTTTGCTTGATGCAATTTGCGAATACCTTCCTTCACCATTAGATTTACCGCCGGTAACCGGTATAAATCCATACACAGGAAAAGAGGAAATACGCAAGCCAAGTGCTGATGAGCCGTTTGCTGCGCTAGCATTTAAAATTGCCACTGATCCATTTGTTGGCAGGTTGTGTTTTTTCCGTGTCTATTCGGGGAAACTTGATGCTGGTTCTTATGTCTTCAATATGAGGACCGGAAAGAAAGAAAGGATTTCAAGATTAATGCAGATGCATTCAAATAAGCAGAATCCTATTAATCAAGTTGAAGCCGGCGATATTGCTGCGGGTGTTGGTTTTAAAAATATTAAGACAGGGGATACCCTTGTGGATGAGAAGCACAAAATTGTGTTGGAATCCATGACATTCCCCGAGCCGGTGATCGGCTATGCTATTGAGGCCAAAAAGCAGGCAGATGTCGATAAACTTGGCATGGCCATTTCAAAACTGGTTGAGGAAGATCCTACTCTGAGTGTATATACTGACGAAGAAACCGGTCAGACTGTATTACGCGGAATGGGTGAATTGCACCTTGAAATCATAATTGACAGGCTAAAGAGAGAATTTAATGTCGAAATAAATCAGGGAGCTCCCCAGGTTGCATATAAAGAAAATCTTACGACAACTGTCGAGCACAGGGAGGTTTATAAAAAACAAACCGGTGGTCGCGGTAAGTTTGCCGATATAGTTTTTGAACTGGGGCCACGAGATGATGAGAAAGAGGGGCTGGAATTTATTAATAACATTGTGGGCGGTGTGATACCGAGGGAATTTATTCCTGCAATTGAAAAAGGTTTTCAGAATGCTATGAAAAACGGACCATTGGCAGGCTTCCCGGTTGAGTCGATGAAGGTGAGGCTGTTCCATGGTTCTTTCCATGATGTTGACTCAGATTCATTGTCGTTTGAGCTTGCTGCCAGACTTGGTTTTAAGGAAGCAGCAAAAAAAGCCGGGCCGCAATTGCTTGAGCCTATCATGGCTGTAGAAGTAGTGACGCCCGATGAGTACACAGGGCCGATAACAGGTGACTTGAATAAGCGCAGGGGCATCATGAAAGGCATGGCAACAAAGGCGGGTGCTCAGGTTATCAAGGCAGACGTACCATTGGCTGAGTTGTTTGGTTATGTTACTGACCTGAGGACAATTTCTTCAGGCAGAGCATCGGCAACTTTAACATTTTCTCATTACAGCCCTGTGCCATCAGGACTACAGGAAGAGATAATTAAGAAAACAAAAGGAGAAGGTTAATATATAAAAGTATGACCCAGAAAATCAGAATAAAACTCAAATCTTACGATCATAATCTGGTTGACAAATCATCAGAAAAGATCGTCAGAGCAGTAAAAACTACAGGGGCAATTGTAAGCGGCCCGATACCGCTGCCTACAAAAAAAGAAATTTTTACAGTATTGAGATCGCCTCATGTAAATAAGAAATCAAGAGAGCAATTTCAGCTTTTCACTTATAAGCGATTGGTTGATATTTATTCCAACAGTGCCAAAACTGTTGATGCACTCATGAAACTGGAGCTTCCCAGCGGGGTCGATGTAGAAATTAAGGTCTGAGGCGGACTAAGTGAAAAGCTCAAGAACCAATGAAATAGTTGGTTCTTTTTTTTTGTTTTGCAGTGGTTGTAAAATTTGAAGCAGGGTTTGCAATAAAATCGAATTTCACTACCTTTGCAGTCCTTTATCGAGAGGAGGCTGAAATTTTGTGAAAAAATATTACATAAAATAGAATGTCAGGAATTATAGGAAAAAAAATCGGAATGACTAGTATCTACAGTGCCGATGGACAAAATGTCGCATGCACAGTGATAGAGGCTGGTCCTTGCGTAGTGACGCAAGTGAAAAACGAAGAGACCGATGGGTACAAGGCGGTACAATTGGCTTTTGATGAAAAAAAGGTTAAAAATACCACCAAAGCCTTAATGGGGCACTTCTCAAAGGCTAATACCACACCTAAAAAGAAAGTCGTCGAATTCAGGAATTTCAGAGAAGAATTTGACCATCTCGTAGAAGTGGGGAGGGAGATAAAAGTGGATGAAGTTTTCAAAGAAGGCGAATTTCTCGATGCTATCGGCACTTCCAAAGGAAAGGGTTTCCAGGGTGTTGTAAAGCGCCATAATTTTGCGGGTGTAGGACAGGCAACTCACGGTCAGCACAACAGGCTCAGGGCTCCGGGAGCTATTGGAGCTTGTTCATATCCATCCAGAGTTTTCAAAGGCACAAAGATGGCTGGTCGCCTGGGGGGTAGAAGAGTAAAAGTTATCAACCTTCAGGTGATGAAAATAGTTCCGGAAAAGAATCTCATTCTTATAAGTGGCTCAGTGCCGGGCAGTAAAAATTCTTATGTCGTATTAGAAAAATAATTGAGATGAATATCGCAATTCTAAATATCAAAGGAGAAGATACCGGCAGAAAAGCAAAACTGAATGATAAGGTATTCAAGATTGAGCCAAATGATCATGCTATTTACCTTGATGTAAAGCAGTATCAGGCTAATCAGAGGCAGGGCACCCACAAAGCTAAAGAAAGAGCTGAGATTAAAGGCTCCACAAGGAAAGTGAAAAGACAGAAGGGAACAGGTACAGCAAGAATGGGAAGCCTGAAATCACCGGTACTTCGCGGAGGGGGCAGGGTATTTGGTCCCAGGCCAAGAGATTATAGCTTTAAAATCAACAAAAAAGTAAAAGTACTGGCGCGTAAATCTGCACTTTCTTACAAGGCAAAAGAAAAAGAACTGGCCGTCATTGAGGATTTCACCTTTGAGGAGCCGAAGACCAAGTCTTATCTGGAGCTACTGAAAAATTTATCTGTCGAAGGGAAAAAGACGCTGATGGTGCTACCTCAAGCTGATAAAAATGTGGTTTTGTCGGGAAGAAATATTCCCAAAACATACATTACTCTTGCCAGTAACTTAAATACCTATGATATCCTCAATGCGGACAAACTGATATTGTGTGAGGGATCTATAGAAATTATTGAAAACATTCTGAATTAATAGATCATGACTGTACTCAAAAGGCCATTAGTGACTGAAAAAGTTTCAGAACTGAATGAAAAAGGGAAGTACGGCTTCATTGTAGATAAGAAGGCGAATAAGATCGAGATAAAGAAAGCAGTGGAGAAGATGTATGGTGTGACTGTTGAGAAAGTTGCTACCATGCGCTATCCGGGCAAAGAGAAATCGAGATATACAAAATCAAGAATCATAACTGGCAGAACGCCATCTTTTAAGAAAGCCATTGTAACACTGGCTGCAGGCGATGTCATTGATTTTTACGGAAGCATTTAATTGAACTGAAAGATGGCAGTTAAAAAACTCAGACCCATAACTCCAGGACAGCGTTTCAGAATAGCTCCTGCATTTGACGAGATCACAAAAGCTTCTCCTGAGAAGTCTTTAATACGTCCTTTGAAAAAATCAGGCGGCAGAAACAACAGGGGTAAGATGACCATGAGGTATCTCGGTGGAGGACACAAGAAGAGATATCGTGAGATAGATTTCAAAAGAGAAAAGCATGGGGTACCGGCTGTTGTCAAAGCGATCGAATATGATCCGAACCGCTCGGCCCGTATTGCACTCCTTTATTATAAGGATGGTGCCAAGTCATACATAATCGCTCCGGAAGGATTGAAAGTAGGGATGGAAATCATGTCGGGAGAGGATGTTGCTCCGGATTTAGGTAATAGCCTTCCATTGTCAAAGATTCCTTTGGGTACGATCATCCACAATATCGAATTAAGGCCGGGCGCGGGAGCAGCTATCGCAAGAAGCGCAGGTGCCTATGCTCAGCTTTTGGCCAGAGAAGGAAAGTATGCTACCATCAAAACACCGGCGGGTGAGATGAGAATGGTGCTGACGAGATGTTATGCCACCATAGGTTCTGTAGGAAACAGTGATCATATGAATGTAAGGCTTGGCAAAGCTGGTCGTAAGCGTTGGCTGGGCAGAAGACCACGAGTGAGAGGTGTGGTAATGAACCCGGTAGATCACCCGATGGGTGGTGGTGAAGGCAGAGCTTCGGGAGGTCATCCCAGGTCAAGAAAAGGGCTGTATGCCAAGGGCTACAAAACCAGGAATAAAAAGAAATATTCTAACAGGTTAATAATCGGTAAGAAATAGTAATAATGGGAAGATCACTTAAAAAAGGACCCTATATTGATTTCAGGCTTGACAAGAAAGTCCAGGCGATGAATGAGTCAGGCAAAAAATCGGTGATTAAAACATGGTCGAGAAGATCCATGATATCTCCGGATTTTGTAGGACATACATTTGCCGTGCACAATGGAAATAAGTTTATCCCTGTATATGTGACAGAGAATATGGTGGGTCATAAGCTTGGTGAATTTGCGCCAACAAGGAATTTCAGGGGACATATCTCTAAAAAAGATAAAGGTAAAAGATAATAAGAATGGAAGCTGTTGCAAAACTCAGGAATGTACCTACTTCTCCTCGCAAAATGAGGATGGTGGCAAACTTGATCAGAGGAAAGCGGGTAAATCATGCATTGAGCATTTTGAAATTTGAGCCAAAAGAGGGTGCTGCCCGCTTGGAAAAATTGCTTTTATCAGCAATATCAAACTGGCAGAATGCCCACGAGGACGAGAGACTTGAGGATGCAGATTTATATATCAAATCCATTACTGTGGATGGTGGCAGGATACTGAAAAGATACCGTCCGGCGCCTCAGGGCAGGGCTCACAGAATCCGCAAGCGTTCGAATCATGTCACAATTGTATTGGACAGCCTGAATGCACCCGAAAAAGAAGAAAATAATCAGGAAAACGACTCTAATAAATAAATATGGGACAAAAATCAAATCCGATAGGTCTGAGACTGGGTATCATTAAAGGTTGGGATTCCAACTGGTATGGCGGTCGAAATTTTTCTGAAAAACTCATTGAGGATCAAAAAATACGTGATTATATCCGAGCCAGGATTCCCAAGGGGGGAATTTCAAAAATCGTCATTGAACGAACCTTGAAAAGAATCACACTCACTATTCATACTGCACGACCGGGAGTCGTTATTGGCAAGGGTGGTGCAGAGGTTGATAAGATCAAGGAAGAATTGAAAAAAATCACCGGTAAGGATGTACAAATAAATATTTTTGAAATCAAACGTCCCGAGCTGGATGCAAAATTGGTTGGCGAATCAATTGCCCAACAGCTTGCAGCCAGGATATCTTATCGACGCGCGATGAAGCAGGCAATTGCTTCGGCGATGAGAGTCGGTGCTCAGGGAATAAAAATCAAAGCTTCTGGAAGGCTTGGCGGTGCTGAAATGGCACGTTCGGAGCAATATAAGGACGGTCGTATTCCATTACATACTTTACGTGCTGATATTGATTACGCTATATCAGAAGCAAATACAGTGTATGGGAAAATAGGCATTAAGGTATGGATTTTCAAAGGGGAGGTTTACGGCAAGCGTGATCTTTCACCAAATGTGGGAATGGCAAACCAACCCGGAAGAGGTGCTCATGGCAGAAACAAGCGTGGAGACCTGCCTAAGAGAAGAAGAAGAAATTAAAATAAGCAAGAAATCATTGAATAACGATGTTACAGCCTAAAAGAACGAAATTCAGGAGAAAGCAAAAAGGTCGAATCAAAGGTCTGGCTCAGCGCGGTCATACGATCAGTTTCGGAACTTTTGGATTGAAGGCGCTCGAGCCGGGATGGATCACCAGCAGGCAGATAGAAGCTGCCCGTGTGGCTGTTACAAGGGCGATGAAGAGAGAAGGCCAGGTATGGATTCGTATTTTTCCTGACAAACCTATTACTAAGAAACCCGCCGAAGTAAGGATGGGTAAAGGTAAAGGAGCTCCTGAATATTGGGTAGCTGTTGTAAAACCGGGTACTATTATGTTTGAATCCGGCGGAACATCCAGAAAACTCGCTGAAGAGTCTATGCGTCTGGCGGCTCAGAAACTGCCGATCAAAACTCAATTTGTTGTAAGAAGAGATTACATAGAGTAAAATGAAACATTCTGAATTAAGAACATTGACGGAAGAGGAACTTAGGCAGAGGTTGCTGAGCGAAAAAGAGATTTTACAAAAAATGCAATTTGCTCATGTGATCTCACCTATTGAAAATCCGATGAAAATAAAGGAGACGAAGAAGACCATAGCAAGGATCCTGACAATATTAAATGAAATGAAAACTGTAGAGGATAAATAATTATGGAGACCAGAAATCTTAGAAAAGAAAGAATCGGAATTGTAACAAGCAGTAAAATGGATAAGTCCATTACCGTTGCAGTTCAGCGAAGGGTCAAACATCCTATTTACGGGAAATTCATCGGGAAAACTACTAAGTTCATGGCTCATGACGAAAAGAATGAGTGCGGAGTTGGAGATACAGTGAAGATCATGGAAACCAGGCCGCTTAGTAAGAAAAAGCGTTGGAGATTAGTTGAAATAATAGAAAAAGCGAAATAAAATGATTCAGCAAGAGTCTCGCCTCAATGTTGCCGACAACAGCGGAGCAAAAGAGGTTTTGTGTATAAGAGTATTAGGGGGCACTAACCGCAGGTATGCATCGGTAGGGGATAAGATTATTGTTACTGTAAAATCTGCCCTGTCATCGAGTTCACTGAAAAAAGGAACTGTTTCGAGAGCAGTTGTGGTCAGAACCAAAAAGGAAGTGAGGAGAAAAGACGGTTCCTACATTAAGTTCGAAGACAACGCAGTTGTTTTATTGACACCTACAGACGAACCGAGGGGCACAAGGATTTTTGGTCCGGTTGCGAGAGAGTTAAGGGATAAGCAGTTCATGAAGATTGTTTCATTAGCACCTGAAGTAATATAAGATGAAAAGTAAAGATAAAAAAAGGGTGAAATTTCATGTGAGGAAGGGTGACACAGTAGTTGTCATTGCCGGAAACGATAAAGGTACAAAGGGTAAGGTACTTGAGGTGATCAGGGAAAAACAAAGAGTTATCGTAGAAGGTGTAAACATGATCACTAAGCACGTAAAGCCATCCGCCAATACTCCCGAAGGAGGCATAACCAATACAGAGGCCCCGATTCATATCAGCAATGTAATGCTTGTTGATCCGGCTACCGGTGAGCCGACGAAGGTAGGCCGCAAGGAAAATGCAGATGGCAAATTGCAAAGGTTTTCTAAAAAAACAGGAGAATTTATAAAAAATGGCTAATCCAAGGTTAAAGGAAAAATATCGCGATGAGATCGTTCCGATGCTGAAAGAGAAATTTCAGTACAAGTCGGTGATGCAGGTGCCAAAAATTCTGAAGATTTCCATCAATAAAGGAATAGGTGCCGGAGTAGTGGATAAAAAAGCCGTTGACACAGGAATCGAAGAACTTACTGCCATTACAGGGCAGAAGGCTGTGCCAACCAAAGCCAAGCATTCGATCTCAAATTTTAAATTGAGAGAAGGAATGGCCATCGGTGCCAGAGTAACATTGAGAGGTGACAAGATGTATGAATTTCTGGATCGTCTTATGACGGTAGCACTACCAAGGGTGAGGGACTTCAGAGGCATCAGTGAAAAAGGATTTGACGGGCGGGGTAATTATACTTTGGGTGTTAA
>WGED01000507.1 GCA_015492915.1 Cyclobacteriaceae bacterium | reverse complement strand
TCAATTCCGTGTTTACCAGCGCTTTGAGCGTTTCCTTTATTATTTCCCGAATTATTCGGGTTAGATTTGTTATTTTAGTGATAACCCAAACCGGGATTTTTAACATTCATTCTTAATATTCGCCATGAAAAAACAACGATTTTTCATACTTCTGCTGATGGCAGGGCTGTGGATATCCCCCGCTCTCAGGGCCCAAAATGAAAAGTTCATCGACATCGGCTCGCGGCTCGAGCTGTTTGTTGATCACTACCTAATCGAATCCATGAACGGCACGGAGCTCAGAATGCACACACCCGTGGATGAGGGTGCCGTGCTCAGGTTTGACAAACCGTGGGAGGGGCAATTCAGTGGTTATTGTACAGTAATAAAAGACGGGGACCTTTACAGGTTGTACTACCGCGGCATTGCAGACGCCGGGAGTGACGGCAGAAGCGGCGAGCGAACCTGCTATGCAGAATCCCGCGACGGCATAAACTGGACCAAGCCCGACCTGAAAATCTATGAGGTTGACGGATCGCTGGACAACAACGTGATCCTTGCCAACGCGGCGCCGGTCACCCACAATTTCAGCCCTTTTCTGGATAAAAACCCAAAGGCCGACCCGTCCCGGAAATACAAGGCGCTGGGAGGTTTAAGTGCTACGGGATTGATTCCTTATGTCTCGCCCGACGGCCTGCACTGGACCAAACTGCGCGACGAGGCGGTGATCATGGGCGACAAGAGCGATTTCGATTCGCAAAACGTGGCTTTCTGGTCGGAGCATGAGCAAAAATATGTGTGCTATTACAGGACGTGGGGCACGATGGAGGACGGCACACGCTACAGGACGGTGGCACGTACCACTTCCGAGGATTTCATCCATTGGGAAAAGGCAGTGGTAATGGATTTCGGCGATACGCCGCCCGAACAACTCTACACCAACCAAACGGCGCCCTATTTCCGCGCGCCGCATATTTATGTTTCCATGGCGGCCCGCTTTATGCCCAAAAGACAGGTGCTCACCGAAGAGGAAGCCAGAGCCCTGAACGTAAACCCGAAATATTTCAAGGATTGCTCCGACGCCATCTTCATGACGACGCGCGGCAGCAACCGTTACGACCGCACTTTCATGGAGAGCTTCATCCGCCCGGGCATCGGACTGCAAAACTGGGTGTCGCGCTCCAACTATCCCGCGCTCAACATCGTGCAGACAAGCCCGACGGAGTTGTCGATCTATCTCAATGAGGACTATGCCCAGCCGACGGCCCATCTGCACCGCTACTCCCTGCGCATCGACGGTTTCGTGTCGGTGAACGCACCATACAAGAGAGGCGAAATGACGACCAGGCCTTTTATCTTCAAAGGTGATAAGCTGATCATCAATTTCTCCACCTCTGCCGCAGGGTATGTGAAGGTTGTGATTCTGGATCCCGACGGCAGCCCTGTGGATGGCTTCGGCCCCGAAAATGCCACCGAACTCATAGGCAACGAGATCGCAAAAACCGTCACCTGGAAAGACGGTGGCGACCTCAGCGCCCTGAGCGGAAAACCCGTAAAGCTGAAATTCATGATGAAAGACGCCGATCTGTACAGTTTCAAATTTGAGTGAGTGATTCAGGCAGAAAAGTCAATTAGGTAATGTTTTTTGCGGCAAATGATGATTCTTACATCTCCGGTAAACAAGCGTTCCTTTGTTTTGAGCCGTGGGCTAAGGATTAAGGTTGTCGCAAAATTAGTTAAATTAGCAGTATGATCGATAAGCATGACATATTGACGAAATTAAGGGATCTGAAACCGGTTCTTCAAAAAGAGTATGCAGTGAAAAAGATTGGACTATTCGGGTCGTTTTCTGAAAATACTTTTTCCGAAGATAGCGATATTGATATCCTGGTTGAATTGGAAAAGCCAATCGGGTGGAAATTTTTCACTTTGGAACTATACCTTGAGAAGGTTTTTAATAGAAAAATCGACCTGGTGACAAAAAATGCCCTGAAAAAACAAATCAAAGATGAAATTCTAAAACAGGTTCTTTACGCCTAATGAAACAAGAATCCCGCACCAATCTTATGTATCTTGAGGACATTCTCGAAGCAATAGATAAAATTACGGAATATATTGAGGGCTACGGGTTTGAAAATTTTAAAAAAGACTATAAAACGGTGGATGCGGTTATTAGAAATTTTGAAATTATCGGCGAGGCAGCAAAAAATTTAACGCCTGAATTGAAAATCCAATACCCGCAAGTTCCATGGACTGAAATGTATTTACTGAGAAATAAGATTTCCCATGAATATTTTGGGATAGATTATGAAATAATCTGGGATGTAGCAAAAAACTATCTGCCTGAGAATAAAAATCAGATATTGCAAATAATTGATGTGGAAAGAGAAAACCTGAAATAAACCTCCGGTCGCTTCAGAATCTGCCCGCCACGACCACTTTTTTGCGATAGATGTTTTTCATTCCATCGATGTTGTACACTTCCACAAAGACAATGTAAGGGCCCATGCGCACTTCGGCTCCCGCATCATTATCTCCCTCCCACTTGAAATCGACGGCAGTGCCCGCAGAGATGTGGCTTGCGATGGTTTTTACCTTTCGCCCGGCAGCATCTACTATGCTGATGCTCACCATGTTGCCGGCTTGAGGAAAACGGCATTTTATCATGGCGTAACTGTCGGTGCCCGGGCTGCCGGGGTCAAAGACAGGAGGTTCGACAGTGATCTTTTCATCGGTATCACCCTGCATGAATTGTGAGTTTTTGTAACCCGGGGTGGCATTGCCTGCGACAGAGGCGGCAGAGTGCCAGTTAGCCGGATCATTCGAAGGCCCTTCGGGGTCAATGCGCTCGAGCGACACCCCCTCCTCATCGCGCAGGAAAGCAGCATGGTAGTCGCTGTCGTAATGGAAGAAGTCGATGATATTCGCCTGAGCATCTTTGAGCAGCACATCACCCTCGTCATTGTTGAACGGTGGAAGTTCGGACATTTCACGGATGGTTTTTGCCACGGCATGCGGGTACTGGTTGATCAACACCTCACGGTCAGGGGTAAGCACAAGGAACTCCTGTGGTTGGAGGATCAGCGGCCCCTCGGCAATTATGGCTTCTTTCTCATTGGCGATCAACCAATTTTTCAGGTCGATATATTTTTCCGAACGATTGTACAGCTCCACAAAATCCACTCCGCCAGGCAGCGGATCGAACAATATCTCATTGATGATGATATCGAGGCTGTCTGCCTCTTCGGGCAATACAAACGTACCTTTTGTTTCTTCCCGCATATTGCCGGGACAATCACGCAAACCACTGATCGTGAGGGTGTAAAGGCCCCCTCCCAAAATTTTACCATCAAAATATGCCCAAATCTCATGAAGCTCCGGCACGGCCAGCGTCATGGATTTTATGGCTATTTCCGGTTCGGTAAACATCTCAACCATTTCCATGGCCTGTGGCGGAATCTTTTCGCTCAGGTGGATGAGCACGGAGGTATCGCTCACGGCGCCGACCGAGACGATCTCCGGCGCAGTGAGGTCAGTCAGCTCTTTGCGGGCAGCATTGGCCCTGCCGGGTGTGCCGCCCGAGGGATCGGCAGAGGCGGTCCAGTTGCCCTGCCCCATGCAGGGAAAGTGTGTATCCATCATCTCCAGCGACCAGCCCCCGTCATCCTTGTCGATGCTTCGGTACCACGAATCGTCATATTCCATGGAAAAAAGGATATTTCCCGCCTCATTGTACAGCGCCACGGCCTCGCCGCGGTTATTGAGGGTGGGCCACCGGGGCACTTTAAGCGCTTTGCCGAAAGGCGACAGATAAGGCAACGCGGCATTCCCGCAAAGGATGATGTACTCATGGCTCTTTATTAAGAAATCAGGCACAATGGCCGTGTCTTTACCTGCGACGAGTATCAGGTTGTGCACGATCAGCGGCCTGGCTGTGGTGTTGAAAATCTCCAGAAATTCATATTCGGGCAAACCGACGGAAGGCACGGGATCGGCCATGACTTCTGTGATGATCAAATCGCCGAATTGCGGCGTGTACGGCGCCAGAAAAATGAAAGTCACCGTGGCCGGTTCCATCTTATTGGAAAACCAATCCTCTACGCCGGAAACCGACAACGTGTATTCCATCATGTCTTTCAGTTTTCCGCCGAAGATCAGTTGCACCGCGCTGTCGCCCTGCATCGTCACTGCCGAAGGATTGCCAATGCTGTGATCCAGACTGTAATTGACGATTTTTGTGGCTGAAGAAATGGTTATTTTTTCATTGAATCTCAACCATAAGGATGAGTCAGAAAGCACTCTGACTGAATCGATGCCAGGTGGGAGATCATCTTTGTAAGCCTTGCCGGCGACGGTAATGTCATCGAAAAAAAACTTATCGGTGCGCGTGGAGGTATAATGGCATACGATGCCGAAATATTTTGAAAAGACATGTGCACTGTCAACCACCGTGCCCTCCTGCACGAAGTTGCCGTCTGCCCCCACATCCGTGAGCAGCTCCCATTTATGTCCGTTTTTCATGACTTTCACGTATAATTCCACCGTACTCATATCCACACGGTCGTCCTGCCCGTCGATGATCTTCACTGCATCCCACGGCCCCCCGCTTTGACGGTACAGGCTCACCTCGTCGGGCGTGTTGCCAACCTTTACAAAATATCCGTTGAGTGGCTCCGTGAGATTTTCCTTATCGGAAACCAGATATACATCCACATAATTGTTGGAAGACGGGTTGAAGGCCATCTTGACATAAAAGCGCCACTCTGCGCTGTCGATGGCTTCGCTTGGTGTGGCAATGTATGACTGCCCTTTTTCAGGAGCCGTAAGCCGCAATTGCTGACCGGCGGTAACCACAAAATGTGCCGTATCACCTGTCCACACGGGTGATGATGACAAATCGCCGTCAGAAAAATCTTCGTTTATCTGGGCTTTTGCCAAATAAAATACTGCGAATTGCAGAACGGCGAACAAAATCAGTGGTCGGAGCATTTTATTTTAAATGACGATCAGGCACTTTCGGACTAAATCGATTATCTTTGCAGGCCGAAAGAGAAACGGGTCTTTTTAACCATTAATTTAATGAATTTACGATGAAATTAGCAGTTGTTGGCGCCACTGGACTGGTTGGCGGAGAAATTCTTGAAGTGCTGGATGAGCACGATTTTCAGTTTGATGAGTTGTTATTGGTCGCCTCGGAAAGGTCTGTGGGCAAGAAGATCGAATTCAGGGGCAGGGAATACACAGTGATCGGCCTGGCCGAAACGGTGTCGAAAAAGCCCGATATCGCCATCTTCTCGGCGGGCGGAGGCACTTCGCTGGAATGGGCCCCGAAATTCGCCGAAGCGGGCACGATCGTCATCGACAATTCCTCGGCGTGGAGGATGAACCCGAAGCACAAGCTGATCGTGCCGGAGATCAATGCGCACGAGCTGACCATCGACGACAGGATCATCGCCAATCCCAACTGCTCGACCATCCAGATGGTGGTGGCTCTGGCGCCATTGCACAATAAATACAGGATCAAAAGGATCGTCGTGAGCACCTACCAGTCCGTCACGGGTACTGGCAAGGCCGCCGTCGATCAGCTCAACAATGAGCGTGCGGGCATTGAAGGCGAGAAGGTGTATCCGCACCCCATCGACATGAACGCGCTGCCCCACATCGACGTCTTCCTCGACAACGGCTACACCAAGGAGGAAATGAAGATGGTGAATGAGACGAAGAAGATCTTTTCCGACGATTCCATCCGCGTGTCGGCTACCACGGTGCGCCTGCCGGTGATGGGCGGCCACAGCGAATCCGTGAATGTGGAATTTGAGCGCGACTTCGACATGGATGAGGTCCGCGAGTTGCTGGCCAATGCCCCGGGCGTGGTGCTGCAGGACGATCCGGCAAACAATGTGTACCCCATGCCGATCTACGCGCACAAGAAGGACGATGTGTTCGTGGGCAGGCTGCGCCGCGACGACACACAGCCAAACACACTGAATATGTGGGTGGTGGCCGACAACCTGCGCAAAGGCGCTGCGACCAATGCCGTGCAGATCGCCGAATACATGATCGAGCACAACCTTGTGCCCACCCTTCAGGACTGACATGATCGGCCGGCTGCTGCAACCGGATGTGCAAAAATTTATCAGGGATCATCGTGATGGTGATCCCTTTTTGCTTACGCTGAAAGTGAAAAAAAACGCTGTTTTCCCATGGAAAGAAGCTGTTTTACAGATCGAGGCCTATCAAAAAGCCCGAAAGAAAATCCCCTCGTGGGCCGCGGTGGAAAACATCATCTGGCCGCCGCCAGTCTCCGTGGAACAGAGCTCATCCGAAATCACGGCGCGCTACAAGGCAGGCCTGCTGAGCGGGAGGCATCTGGCTGATCTGACGGGAGGCATGGGGACAGACAGCTTTTTCTTTGCCGCAAAATTTGAGGCAGTGGATTATGTGGAGGCGGAAGGACGCCTGGCTGAGATTGCCGCACACAATTTCAACGTGCTGGGGAAAAAGAACATCGAGGTGCATCACGGCACCGCCGAAGAATTCATCGCTCACACCTCCCATGAGTTTGATGCCATTTTTATCGACCCATCGCGCAGGGAGCGTGGCCGGAGGGTCTTCAGGCTCAAAGACTGCGCTCCCGATCTGACAAACCTTGTGCCTGCATGCCTTGAAAAATCACCGAATATTCTTCTCAAGCTTTCGCCATTGATTGACCTCAAATCGCTGATCAAACTATTCCCCCCAAAGGAGATAAGGGTGGTGGCCGTGGCCAATGAAGTGAAGGAAGTGCTGTGCCTGATTGAGAAGGGCCATGAAGAAACGACCATTTTTACCGTTGATCTCAGCGAGGAGGGGGTGGCCGATGTGTTTTCCTTCACTTTCGAAGAAGAGCAGAATGCGGAAAGCCGCATAGCCCCTGCCGGGGAATATATTTATGAACCCGCTACCTCCATCCTCAAAGCAGGTGCTTTCAGATTGACCGGCACCCGTTACAATCTCGCCAAGTTGCATCCCCATACCCATCTGTACACTTCGGACGAGTCGCTGAAGAATTTTCCCGGAAGGGTGTTTCGCGTCACGTGTGAAGTGAGCGGGAAAAAAGACCTTAAATCCTTAGACAAGGCTAATGTGCTGGTTCGCAACTATCCCCTGACACCCGAGCAGATCAAAAAGAAATACGGATTGAAGGACGGCGGCGATCTTTACCTTATCGGCGCGACGGTGCATGACGACAAAAAGAAATTATTCCTCTGCGAGCGGGTTTACTGAAGGTTGTTGATACGGGCCCCGTTTTCCACAGCTCCAATGGATCATAATTATTATTTTCCCGTGTAACGACCCGATATTATTCATCCCAAAATTCTCACCAGGATTTCGTCATGAGAGGTTAAAGTATAACTTGTCCCGCCAGGGCGGGAAGAAAATCAGCACGTTTGATGAGGAGGCATAATGCACTTTTATGGTGACGAATCAAACGTAAACGAAGTGTCTGATTTTGAAGTAATTTAAGCTCGGAATAGAAAGGTTATTGAGAATTTTAGGTTCATAAGTTGCCCTTTCTTCACGGAGTTGCACAAAGATTATAAATTCGCCTTGGGAAAAACGTAAAAAAATAATTTATGGAAAGTAAAAAGTCCACAATCAAAGATATCATTGCGGCACAAAAATACGTGTACAAATATCTTCGTCCCACGCCATTGTTTCATTACCCGACGCTGAGCGATCTGGTTGGCACGGAAGTATGGGTAAAACACGAAAACCATCAGCCAGTGGGTGCCTTTAAGGTCCGCGGGGGCATTAACCTTGTAGCCAATCTGACAGAAAAACAACGGAAGAACGGTCTGTACACTGCCTCCACGGGCAACCACGGACAGAGCATTGCCTATGCTTCTTCGCTGTTTGGCGTAAAATCCTTCATCGCGGTGCCTGAGGGTGCCAATCCCGGAAAGGTTGCTGCCATGAAAGGCCTGGGTGCTGAGGTGCTCTTTCACGGAAAGGATTTTGACGAAGCGCGCGAATGGATAAAAAAAATCGCTGCAGACAAAGGGGGCATGTTCGTGGGCCCGACGGAGGAACCTCTTATTCACGGTGTTGGAACGTATGCGCTTGAGATCCTTCAGGATTTGCCTTCTGTGGATGTTATCATCGTTCCCGTGGGGGCTGGCAGCGGCGTTTGTGGTACGGGCATTGTGGCAAAAGCAACCAATAAGGATATTAAGGTCATAGGTGTGCAATCGGTACAGGCGCCTGCCATGAAGCTGAGCTGGGAGCAGGGCGTGCTCACAGAATCCGAAATGAATACTTTTGCCGAAGGCCTGGCTACGAGGGTGCCGTTTCAGAATACACAGGATATCATGCGGGAAGTGGTGGATGATTTCCTGTTGGTTGATGATGAAGACATCAAAAAGGCCATCGTCATCATGCTGCAGCACACTCACAATCTGGTGGAGGCCGCAGCGGCCGCTCCGCTGGCAGCAGCGCTGCAGATAAAAGAAAAGCTGAAAAATAAGCGGATAGTGCTGGTCGTGAGCGGCGGTAACTTATCCATTGAAAAACTCGCGGATATTCTCGCCAGCCTCAATAGCCGTTAACGCGGATTTTGAAATGAATCACATCTTTGCAACCAGTTCATTTGTAATTTTTCATTTTTAACCCAAAATTCTCAATAAGATTTCGTAATGAGAGGTTAAAGTACAACTTGTCCCGCCAAGGCGGGAAGAAAATCAGCACGTTTGATGAGGAGGCATAATGCATTTTTATGGTGACGAATCAAACGTGAACGAAGTGTCTGATTTTGACGTAGTTTAAGCTCGGAATAGAAAGGTTATTGAGAATTTTGGGTTTAATTGAAGAGCTGCTCCGCAACCAAAACCGCCAGTCCCAGCAGCACTGTGATGCTGCCGAAATATTTGAGCACGAGTAGCCTGTTCTGCCTGTCAAGAAACCACAGCACCCACCAGGGCCTGAACATGCCCAGCAATGTCAGCCCGAGGAAAATCCAGAACAGGATTCGCAGAAAATTTAATATGAAATCCATAGTGTTATGTCAAATGAAAATTAACTCAAATACTGTTTTTGAATTAAAACACCGGAATGCCGGGTGTAGAATGATTCTACACCCATATATCAAAATTCCGCAAACGATATAAGGAT
>WGED01000506.1 GCA_015492915.1 Cyclobacteriaceae bacterium | reverse complement strand
CTCATAACCCGTAAACCTCATGGAATTTAATTTTAACGAATTTATGGAGCGATTTGCCGATGAAATCGGCGGCCAGTTTTCCGAATACGACAAGACCAAATCAGTCATCATCGTCCCGCTCGAAGAAAACCGCTTTCAGGCGGTGCTCGGCGTGGTAAAGTATAATGAAAAATTTCAAAAAACAGGCGTTGAGTTTTCATCGAAGGTCTGCCCCTTTTCCGATGATGTGGACTGCAAGCAATTACTCATGGAAAATGCCAAAACTTGTTATGCCAAATTTGTCATTACCGACGATTTTATTAAAGTAGAAGGGTCAACCTTTTTAGAGACAATACGTGAAGAAGGATTGAAGGAGATCATTAAGGAAGTTGCCCAACTGGCTGACGAATGGGAGCTGAAGCTTACAGGGCTCGATGTCAATTGAGCAGCAACATTATTACAGAAAATAAGTTCTTTAATTACTGATATAAGTAGTGCAAAAGGTCTTATCGCCTCTGTTTATCAGGGGAGGAAAGTCCGGACAACACAGAGCACCGTACTTCCTAACGGGAAGGGTCCCGGCCTCAAAACCGGGATACAGCCAGTGCCACAGAAAACAAACCGCCCCGAGCTTGTCGAGGGGTAAGGGTGAAAAGGTGAGGTAAGAGCTCACCGTGCCATTGGCGACAATGGCAGCATGGTAAACCTTACGGGTTGAAAGATCAAATAGGTTTTACCTTTCTCCGGAAAGTGGGTTGCTCGCTCATAGCCGTTCAGGCTGGTAAAACGGGTAGATCGAAAGAGCCAGTCGGCGACGCCTGGCCGAGATAAATGATAAGAATCACGTCAATAGCGTGATACAGAATCCGGCTTATACTTTTGCACTACTTATTTTTTTATTTTTGATCATGGCCAAAATACTCATCATTGACGACGAAAAAAGCATACGCACATCGCTCAGGGAAATTCTTGAATACGAAAAATACGAGGTTGACGAAGCTGTTGACGGACTGGACGGCCTCAATAAAATAAAGAAACAAAAGTACGATATCGCCCTTTGCGATATCAAAATGCCTAAGCTCGACGGCATCGAAGTGCTTGAGAAAGCAGGCGAAATTGATCCCGACGTCCAGTTTATCATGATCTCGGCCCACGGATCAATTGAAACGGCCGTCGAAGCTGTGAAAAAGGGCGCCTATGATTTTATCCAGAAACCCCCCGACCTTAACAGGTTGCTGATCACAGTCAGAAACGCCCTTGATAAGTCCTCCCTCATTACCGAAACTAAAGTCCTGAAAAAGAAAATATCGAAAACCTACGATATTATTGGTGAATCGCCGGCAATTCAGGAAGTCAAAAATACAATCGAGAAAGTAGCCCCTACCGAAGCCCGTGTACTGATAACCGGTGAAAACGGCACGGGAAAGGAACTTGTCGCACGATGGATTCACATGCTCAGCAACAGGGCCAAAGGACCATTTGTGGAAATTAATTGTGCGGCAATACCCTCCGAACTCATCGAAAGCGAGCTGTTTGGCCATGAAAAGGGGTCCTTTACCTCAGCGATAAAACAGCGAATTGGTAAATTTGAACAAGCCAACGGAGGCACGCTCTTTCTTGATGAAATCGGCGACATGAGTCTCTCGGCGCAAGCCAAGGTTCTAAGATCACTTCAGGAAAATAAAATCACCCGCGTAGGCGGCGACAAGGACATTAAAACCGATGTACGGGTGATAGCAGCTACCAACAAAGACCTCAAGGGTGAAATAGAGGAAAAAAGGTTCAGAGAAGACCTTTACCACCGCATCAGTGTGATCCTGATTCATGTCCCTCCCTTGCGGGAACGCAAAGAGGATATCCCATTGCTGGCAGATAAATTTCTCGATGATATCGCTACCGAATACGGTATGAAAAAGAGCAGAATCGAGTCGCAGGCCATCAAGACACTACAATCCTATGAGTGGACCGGCAATATCCGCGAACTCCGAAATGTGATTGAACGACTCGTGATTATGTGCGGCGATACCATCACCGCCTCGGATGTGAAAAAATACTGCTGATCAGGTATCAGACTTTCTTTTCAGGCTTTTCAACCTTTTGCTGCCCGTCTTTGGTATAGGTCGGACAGGTGCGCTGTGTACAGGCAAATGTACCTGCAATCAGAACAGCGATAATTAATATCTTGATTTTCATTATTTTGAATTTAATTTCAAAAGCACTGTAAAATTAGGTGGTATAAGGGAAACATGAAACAGAATGTAATGTTTTCAACAAATCAGCCCTAAGACAACAATAGGTTGCAACCCCTCATGTCGGAATTATCGAGCCTGCCGAGAACCTTAAACCCATCATCACCAGCCAGGCCCAGATCTTCTGTAGCAATAAAAGCACACGAATGCACATTTGCCAGGTCAATAATGTTTATCACCCCTGTTTTCCCCTTTTTTACCATGGCAAACGGATCATTTATCTCCCTGATCAAAATCTTCATCCATGGTGGCGTATGAAACCAGCCGTCATTCATCATATATGCTTGCGAAAGGAGCTCGGTCATGCCATATTCCGAATAGATGTGCCGGGTGCCAAATCCCTTTTTCAGTTTTTCATGCAATTCCTCTCTGATCAACTCCCTGCCCCGCCCTTTCATGCCACCGGTCTCGATAATATGCAGATTTTCCATGGGCCTTTCGATAATCCCGGCCAGCTCCAGCAATGCAAAGGTTACCCCGAACAGAAAAGTCGTTTCTCCGGCCTTATCTAGTGCGTGTAACATAGTTATAAGCGATTGATATTCATTCAGATAGAAACCAGAAGAAGGGTGGCCGGACAACTGAACAAACCAGTCCACCATAAAAACAAGGGATGAATTTTGCCTCTCCAAATAAGAAGGCAGCAAACCCAGAATTATTGAATTTTCAATTTCACCGAAACAATCAACAAATATTTTACGGCTCACAATTTTATAAAAATCCAGATCTTCCATATGATGCCTGCTCCTGATGCCCGTTGTGCCGCTGCTCTCGAAAATCCGCTCCGGTTCATAGCTGCCTGTTCTGACATCATGATATTTAAAGAATTGAATGGGCAGAAAGGGTATTTCCGTAATGTTATTTACGCTTTCGGGCTTCACCTGCAAATAATCGACAAACTTTTGGTATATGAGATTATTCTGATATTGAAACCGGAATAAACTCAGTGCATATTGCTCAAAGTTTTGACTGTTGACATGAAATAAGTTACTTTTAAAACTATTTAAGGAATACACTCGTTATATTGTCGTAATTTGGCACCTGCAAAGATAAGCGTAAGACAAATGGTAAAAAATCCATTATGGTTTTTATTAATTTTCCTTGGATTGTCAGCTTGCACTGAGCGACCTACATTTCCGATCACACCGTCAATCGAGCTTAAGGAGTTCTACTTCCGCACCATCGAAAGTCCTGATGGTAAAAATCTGAGGGACTCCATCGTCATAAAGGTTAATTTCAGAGACGGTGACGGAGACCTCGGACTTGCGGCAACAGAAACCAATCCTCCCTATCATCTGTATGATGTCATTGTAAATAATGGTGATACGCTGAAATACGGGGACAATGACACCCTGCCGGATTACAATTGCTTCAACTATGAAATTATCACACGGACAACTTCAGTAGGAGACTCACTGGTTGTCCTGGTCGATACCATCTATGTGATCAGGAATATCAATCACTACAACTTTTTCCTCACCTTTCTTGTGAAAGAGGGTGATGAATTTGTAGAATTCAATACCTATGACCGGCTTTGTGCTCCGCCTTTCCACGGGCGATTCTTCATACTCAATACAGCAGGTGATATCCGACCTTTGGAGGGCGAACTCCAATACGGATTCATATCGAGCTTCCGACTGCTGTTCCGGTATGAAACGCTCAAGCTAAAGATACAGATTCAGGACAGAGCCCTGCACCGGAGCAATGAGATCATTACCGATGAATTTGTGATCGACGACATTGTGAGGCCACCTACCGGCGGTTAGGTATTCTCAATAAATTTCAGGAAAATCAACCGGATTCACCTCATTGAGGATCGCATAAACCGTGTCAAAAATATCTTCCGAATTGACTTTCGAGAAATAATCACCATCCGACGAATAGGCGGGCCTGTGGTCTTTGGACGATAGTGTGATCGGTTTGGAATCGAGATATTCATAGGCATTTTGTCGCTCAAGCACCTGTTGCATCATATATGCAGAAGCGCCGCCCGAAACATCCTCATCGGCAAAGATCACCCTGTTTGTTTTTTTGATCGATTCAACAATTTTATTATGGATATCAAAGGGGAGCAATGACTGTACGTCAATCACTTCGAGGGAAATACCCACTTTTTCAAGCTGATCGGCAGCATTGAGGGCAATGCGACACATGGCGCCGTATGTCACGATGGTACAATCGTTTCCTTCGCGAAGCACTTCCGGCACACCGACAGGCACGGTAAACTCACCGATATTATCAGGCAGTTTTTCCTTCAGGCGGTAACCGTTCAGTGTCTCAATGATCAGCGCAGGTTCATCGGATCGCAGCATGGTATTGTAAAATCCTGCCGCTTGGGTCATATTTCTCGGCACAAGCACTATGATGCCTCTGATACTGTTCAGGATCATACCGAGCGGTGAGCCCGAATGCCAGACTCCTTCGAGCCTGTGTCCGCGTGTCCTGATGATCAGCGGCGCTTTTTGTCCTCCAACTGTTCTGTATTGAATACAGGCCAGGTCATCGGACATGGTCTGGATGGCATAGATCAGGTAATCGACATATTGAATCTCAGCTATGGGCCTCAGTCCTCTGAGTGCAGCGCCTATCCCCTGCCCTACGATGGTCGTTTCCCTGATGCTGGTATCCATCACACGCAGTTCGCCGTACTTGGCCTGAAGCCCGGCAAATGCCTGATTCACATCACCGATCTTGCCGACATCCTCGCCAAAAGCCAGTACCCGCGGATCTCTGCCCAGTGCGGCGTCAAAGCATGCCTGCAACACTTCGCGTCCGTCGACAATTCTCGACTTATCACTATAAACAGGCGGCACGACCTCCACATGAATGGCGGCTTCTTTTGACTGGCTGTATATGTGAGAACTGTAATCACGCTGATTTCGCTCATCTTTTACTTTCAGCCAATTTATGATTTTCCTCCTGACAGGAGATGACTGATTACGCGTGTAGCGAAGCGCAAATTTTAAGGGCTTTATCGTTTCGAGCTTGAACGGATGCGGCAATGCTGCCAGTTCATCCCTGTATTTTGTAATCTGCTCATACGGCCCCAGGTCATTATTCAGCTCATCAAGCAATTCCAGGGCCTCCTTCTGATCCTGGATCAGCACGCTTATATGTGCTTTCCATGCTTTGTTTTTAGCATCTTTGGCAATTTTAGTTGCCTCAGCCTCAATTTTTTTCAACTCCTGTTCATCGGCAATTTCATTTTCCAGAATCCATTCCCTCATCTTCTTCATGCAGTCATACTCCGCCTCCCACTGCAACCTTTCTTTCGACTTGTACCGCTCGTGCGAACCGCTTGTCGAATGACCTTGCGGTTGGGTCATCTCTACTACATGTACGACAGACGGTATATGTTTTTCCCTGGCCAAATTTGTCACATGTTCATAGGCCCTGAGCAAGGCCACATAATCCCAACCCTTCACTTTGACCAGCTCTATGCCTCTTTCGTTTTCCGTGCGCCGGAAGCCCTCCAGAACTTTTGACAGATCGCCTTTAGGGGTGTGTAATTCATTCGGAACCGAGATGCCGTATTCGTCATCCCAGATGGACATAACCATGGGTATCTGAAGTACCGAAGCCGCATTGATGGCTTCGAAGAAAACGCCTTCCGATGTGGAGGCATTGCCTATGGTGCCGAATGCTATCTCGTTACCGTTGCGTGAGAATTTTTTAAGATATCCGAGGTCTTTGTTCTCCCTGTACAGTTTCGATGCCCAGGCAAGGCCTACAAGTCGCGGCATCTGGGCAGCCGTCGGCGATACATCCGCACTGCTGTTTTTCATCTTTGTCTGATCCAGCCAGTTGCCTTCCTCATCGAGAAACCTGGTGGCAAAATGTCCGTTCATCATACGGCCACCGGAAGCCGGTTCTGCTTTCAGATCGGTGTGGGCATATAACTGAGCAAAATACTGCTGGATGGTGAGCATGCCCGTAGCAAACATGAGCGTCTGATCGCGATAATACCCCGATCTGTAATCTCCATTCCTGAAAAACCTCGCCAAAGCCAGTTGGGCTACTTCTTTGCCATCGCCAAAAATACCGAATTTGGCACGCCCCAAGAATACCTCCTTTCTCCCAAGAATACTCGCCTGCCTGCTTGCATAACCAATCTTATAATCATTCAGCACGTCCTCTGCACTCAGGCCCATTGCTTCAATATCTTCCAGTGGATTTATCTTAACGGATGTCATATTTTCATGAATATTGATATAAAATTCTCCCTTGCGGAGGTAAACAAAAATAGCAAAAAAACCACGCATTCAAAACTGAGACATCTGAGTGCATTAAAGCAAAAAAACGTGGCCGGAATGTATG
>WGED01000505.1 GCA_015492915.1 Cyclobacteriaceae bacterium | reverse complement strand
GGATATTGCTCGATAAGCTGGAAGCGATGAATTTAAGGGATAATACCATCATAATATTTCAATCGGATCACGGGCATTCCATGGAAGAAAGGACATTTGGCGGAGGCGGCAATGCAGGTCCGTACAGAGGGGCTAAGTTTTCCCTTTTTGAAGGGGGCATCAGGGTTCCGGCCATGATCAGTTGGCCCGGAGTCATTCCGCAACGGGAGGTCAGGGATCAGATGGCAGTCAATGTTGACTGGTTTCCCACGATCCTTGACCTGTGCAAAATTGAATACGACAAAAATGAATTTGAAGGAAAGAGCCTGAAAGCGGTAATATTGGAGAATGATAGCACGCCTCACGATGCCTTTTGGTGGTACCGGAACGAAAACACCTGGGCCGTAAGGAAAGGGGGCTGGAAATTACTCAAAAACCCCATAGACCCTGCCAACAAGGCTCCGCTGACACCGGCCGATTCACTGTTTCTGGTAAATGTCTATGACAATCCGGAGGAGCTGAACAATGTGGCAAGTGAGCATCCCGAAAAAGTAAAGGAATTGATGGATGAGTACAATAACTGGTATAAGAAATTAAAGTAATGTCTTAAACCCAGCTTTTTATAAAAGCGCGAAAGGGGTGGCTCCGGAAGATAAGCCCTCGCCGGGCCGGCGTATCAACTTCATGAAAAAATCATCATTTTTTCAACGATTCAGATATTTCACCTTATACCATTGATCTACGACTTCGGCCTTGGAAAGACTGCCGTAATCCACTTCAAAATTAAAGGAATGCGCCAGCGACAGGTTGAGGATATGGCATATAATCGCACGGATAGGCCCTGAATGGGTGATGAGCAAAATTTTCTCTCCTGCGTGTGCTCCGGCTACGAGCTTGTCAAAAAACAGCACGCTTTTCATGCTGAAATCCAGATAGGCTTCGCCGTTCGGCGGGGCAATATTGACAAAATCGCTCATCCAGCGATCGAGCACCGCCTTGTCTATCTCCGACCATTTCTTTAGCTCCCAATCGCCAAAACTCATTTCGACCAGGTCATCCACCACTTCGACGGGCTGTTTCAGGGCTTCCGCCATCGCGCGGCAGCGCTTCAGCGGACTGGAATAAATGCGGTCAAACCGTATATCCCTTAACTTACCCGCTGCCTGCCTGATATCTTCTTCCTTCGTGTCCGCCAGATCGATATCCGATATGCCGTAGCAGTACTCGCGGCTCAGGGCCACCCGCGTGTGCCTTAAGAGATATATTTCCATATTCCGGTCATGAATAAATAAATGATTAATTCGCTCACCTGCTGTACGGCGCCGAGACAATCGCCCGTAAATCCGCCGATCCACTTTTTAAAATACCGCCCCATCCATGCCACGGTGATGATCAAAGGTATGAATATCAGCCAGATATAAAAGCTGAAATAATATGCAACGACAGCCAGCGTAACGACGGCCGTCAGCAATCCGATCATAAAATCTTTGCCCCGGAGTTTCTTTGCCAGAGGTTTCACCTTACTTCTGGCGTCGCTTTGCGCATAATCAAAAAACAATATGACCGCCGAGGCGCTCACCCTGCTCAGGGCATGGGCGAGGAGCAATGATGCGATAAAATACCACATGGAAAAACGGCATAATTGCACGGAAGCGGCAAACTTGAGCAAAAGCGCCATGGACAGACCGATCACGCCATAAGCGCCGGTACGGCTGTCTTTCATGATCTCCAGGATTTTTTCCTTGGTCCATCCGCCGCCGAAGCCGTCACAGACATCGGCCAGACCGTCTTCATGAAAACCTCCCGTAATCAAAATGCCCGTGAGCATCGAGAGCAGCACGCTGACCGTGCACGGAAATATCAGGGATGAGAGGTAATAAACGGCTGCTGCCCCCGCACCGACAATCAGGCCGATCAGAGGAAAATACCGGTGTGATTTTTCGAGCAGTTCAGGAGTGTGGCCGATCCGTTTCGGGCACGGTATCCGCGTGAAGAACATCAATCCCGAAAAAAATATTTCCAGCTCCCGTTTCATTGTTTGTCCGACACCCCCGCATCATCAAAACTTGCCATTTCATTTATAAAAGCCACCGCTGAGCGGATAATGGGATATGCCACGGCACAGCCCGTACCCTCTCCCAGCCGCATACCCAACTTCAACAACGGCTTTGCGCCGAGGTAGCGGAGCATGGTCGCATGCCCCTGCTCATCCGACTGATGACAAAATACCGCAAAATCCATGATGGCCGGATAGAGGGCCTGCGCCACCAGAAACACTGCCGTGGCGATAAATCCGTCCACCATCACGACCATCTTCCGCTCTGCCGCTTTTAGCATTGCGCCGCACATCATAGCCATCTCAAAACCGCCAAAAGCACGCAGCACATCAAGCGGGTCGCTGACCGCATGTGCCGCGACGGCCTTTCGCAAAACAGCCAGCTTCCTTTTGAGTTGATCGTCATCCACGCCGGTGCCACGGCCCACACAATCATCTATGGGAATCCGGCATATCTTGCTCATGATCAGACTGGCGGCGGAGGTGTTGCCGATCCCCATCTCTCCAAACCCGATGATATTGGTTCCTTTTTCATGGATTTGAGTGCATATTTGAGCCCCCTTGCCGATAGCCCGGTCACACTCTTCCACAGTCATAGC
>WGED01000504.1 GCA_015492915.1 Cyclobacteriaceae bacterium | reverse complement strand
TAAAAAAATTGCCCAAAACCCCATCGCACCCCCTTCAAAGAAAAAGCCATGAAAAATCGATGATTTCTCATGGCTTCGCAATGCGTGGGGATGTGGACAGTTAAAAAAATAGTCTTATTTTCATAGAGGCCACATCTATGAAATTTTGGCTATTTTTCATCCTTATAATTTTTTATGAGATAAATAAATCCAAGCCCGATGCCTTCGCTCAACTGCACGCTTGCATCCTGATCAACATCATAGATGAGTGAGCCTGTCAGTTTTACATTGAAATATTTGGCAACTTTCGCTGTAAGAGCCAGGTCAAATCGATGATCAATCTCAGCGATCGGCGTTTGCATATTATAATACAGGATATACTTGAACTTCAGATTCAGGTTTTCTGACAAATCTTTGTCAAAATCTGCCATCATTTGCATCGACAGCCACTCCATCCTCGTAGTTTTGCCGATATCAACCCCGTAATTATTATCCACAAAATGATACAGAGTCGTATCCGTCACCACCGTCAACCTCGGAGAAAGCGGTGATAACCTAAGTTTGAAAAAGGGCTTAGGCACCCATTCAAAACCCCATGTGAGCGTAAAATAGCCGGGGGCTAAAAACTTCGAGATCAGGTTGGCCACCTCACGGTCGAGGCTGTCCTTTTCATATTGATAACCGGGGGCAAACTGTGTCAAAGCATTAAAGGCTACGGTCATATTCCATTTAGGCCCCAGCTCATATCCGTATTTTGTGTCAATGAAAAGCCTGTCATTATTCTTACGGAATCCCTGGTTGCCGTTATTGATAAAACCATAGACCATATTGATATAATTATCCCACGAATGGCGTCCCTTTTTATAATCGGCATGGTAATTTATAAATCCGTTCAGACCGATGGAATTTGTTCCTCCACCTGTCCAGTTGGAAGAAAATGCTGCCTGGTTGAAATTAAAAGTTGTTTCAAATGACCTTTTCCAATACGTGGTGTCCTCGTCCTGAGCTACCAATGGATAAGTAATGAAAAAGATCAAAAATGTCAAAAAATATTTCCTCATGATAAAATTGATTTTAAAGCATTGGTATGAAGGTGAACGTCCTGTTGCGGATACGGGATTGAAATACCTTCCTTGTCAAAAGTAAGCTTCACATTTTCCTGCATATCGAAATAAACACCCCAGTAGTCCGAAGGTTTTACCCATACCCTCATAACAAAATTGACAGAGCTGTCACCTAGCTCTTTTACAGCAACAAACGGTTCGGCAGGCTCGTTGAGAATTCTTTTATCATCCGCTATCAATTGATGGAGAATATTCTTTGCTTTGAGGATATCATCATCGTAGCCGATCCCGAATTCCATATCTACCCGCCTGTATTCTTCGGCCGAAAAATTTGTGATGGCGCCCGATGAGATACTTCCATTGGGGATGATAATCCTTTTATTATCCGTAGTAGTCAGTATGGTATTAAAGATATGTATTTCCTTCACAACACCCATAAACCCTTGAGCTTCAATAAAATCCCCAACTTTAAACGGTTTAAAAACCAGGATGAGCACACCCCCGGCAAAATTGGCAAGACTTCCCTGCAGGGCAAAACCGACAGCCAGGCCGGCGGCACCCAGTATCGCAACAAATGAAGTTGTTTCAATTCCTACCATTGCTGCCACGCTGATTAACAGCATAGCCTTAAGAAGCACATTGGTAAGGGAAGAAAAGAACGGAACCAAAGAGGGATCCACCTGTTTCCTGGTCATCGTATTTCTCAAAAACTTTACAACTGCATTGACAATAATAATACCAACGATGAGGGTAACAATGGCAAGTGCCAGGTCAACAGCATATTGCATGGCTGCCGGGCCGTTTTCCTTGATAAAAGAATTAATAGTTTCCATTTTGTGATCGGTTAGGTTAAGAACAAAAAATTAAATCGGTCAAAGATATAAAAATTAAGATTTGATTATAACACCTAAACCGGATTAAGGAACTTTATTTGGGGAGACGGCTGTTATTTACGGCATTTATCAAGAATTTCTCTTTCAAACACTTTGTCATTTTCGATGATGGAATAAAAATCTTTCAGGTAGCTTATAGTGCTTTTTTTGAAGCCTTTATTGAGGTATTTATCATTTTCGTAAAGACCCAGCACCAGGCTTTTCCTTTCCTTAAATTTCCTGGCCGAATTGCGTAAAAGCTCAGCATCAATACATCTTCCACGATAAACACGTTCTCTCACGGTTTCTATTTCAAGCTGTGGGTCGGGTACTGCATAGGTGGCATTCACGATCCCCGCATAATCAAAATCATAGGGGACCACGATCGGCTTGGGAAAATTAATATCCTTTGATTTTATCAGATATATATTGTGCAAACCGGGGATAGACCAGTCCGTATTGCCTATCATGTATTGAAATAGATAGACATCTGCCAGTGTAGGCAGATAAGTAAGCGGGTCGTAAACACTCGTATCAATCCTGACGGCATTGTGCCTTGCCGCCATTTGATCGATATCTTCTATGATAAATGAATATTTTTTCATGGGTTTTAATTTCCCGCTTGTGTCGATATAGTTTAGTTCCAGAAGGCGGACACGAAGACTGTATTCGGAGATCATGTTATAGATTTTGTAAATGTAATATTCCGCTAACAGATATTGTTCGTATGATTCGCTTGACTTACAGGCGAGCACCAGTTTGATTTTATCAAAAGATTGCAATTGCTTCAGGAAAGCCTTCTTTTTTGGAAAATTCAGTTTGAGCGGAGGAATGTAACAGACCCTGCGCCGTGAATGACCCCTTGGTTTTATTTTGATCTCTCTTGTCACCATCACGGTATCATTAAGCATCATCCTGAAGGTGGCAGGCTGATATTCCGGATTTTTTCTCCCTCGTATAAGGTTCTTAAAATCAGTTTCCAGGGTGACTTTAAGCAATGATTGATCGTTAAAAAGATCCAGGGTATCGCTTATCACTTCTACAGCATTTTTAAACTTCTCATTATGGCTGACAAGTGAATCAAAATCATATACCTGTGCCCTGGCGTCACTGATATGCAAAGTGCTTAGGAGAAAACCGGCTAAGAAAAATCTTGAAATTTTCATGAGGGTGCGGTCTATAGTTTCTGATACTACAATAAGTTAATTAAATTTAAATTATACTACAATTTTTGAACGGTGGGATGTAATTAACAACCTAAAAGGAATGCCCGGCCAATAATCATTGGTGAAATGACAAAAAGTGCGAATTATTATTTTCCGCAGGACCTTATAAGCGGAATTATCAAAAAGTTTTTTACCTTTGCGTCCTTAAAATAATACATGATTTTTAAGAGGAGTTGCCTGATGGAAACCGGCAAAATGACATATCGAAACAATACTCAACAGCTCCGCTTGTTGTTTATCCATATGCTTACCTTCCGCAGGCAGTCCTTGCCTGGTATTATCATCGGATAATATTTTCTCATTACATATTTACGGATTAAACGAAATAAAAAATTGGCTGGCAAAACACTATTTGACAAAGTATGGGATGCACATGTAGTGCACCAAATCGAAGGCGGACCGGATGTATTGTATATCGATCGTCACCTGATTCATGAGGTTACGAGCCCTCAGGCATTTGCAGGTCTGGAAAAACGCGGGCTTAAGGTATTCAGACCTCAGAATACAGTGGCTACGCCTGACCACAATGTACCGACAATAAATCAACACCTTGCTATTAAGGACGAGCTATCCAGATTTCAGGTCAATAAGCTCACCGAAAACTGTGAGAAACACGGCATTACTTTATATGGCCTGGGACATCCCTATCAGGGTATCGTGCATGTGATCGGTCCACAACTGGGTATTACACAGCCCGGCATGACCATTGTCTGCGGTGATAGCCATACATCTACTCACGGTGCTTTCGGTGCAGTGGCATTTGGTATCGGTACCAGCGAAGTGGAAATGGTGCTGGCATCGCAGTGCATTATGCAACCGAAACCCAAACGCATGCGCATCAATGTAGAAGGCGAGTTGAAAGAGGGAGTAACAGCCAAGGACATTATTCTTTATATCATTTCAAAGATCACAGCCAGCGGCGGCACAGGATATTTTATCGAATATGCGGGATCTGCGATAAGAAGCCTTTCGATGGAAGGCCGGATGACCATCTGCAACATGAGCATCGAATGCGGCGCCAGAGGCGGCTTGATTGCACCCGACAAAACAACTTTTGAATACATCAGGGATCGCGAGTTTGCTCCCAAAGGGGATGATTTTGATAAGGCTGTTGAAAAATGGAGAACGTTAAAAACCGATGAAGATGCTGTCTTTGACAAAGAGCTGACTTACGATACCGCTGATATTGAGCCGATGATCACTTATGGAACCAACCCGGGCATGGGAACGAACATTAGCGGCAACATCCCTTCGGAATCTGATATCGAAGCCAGCAACCTGGTCACATATAAAAAAGCATTGAAATACATGGGATTTGAGCCCGGCCAGCAACTGGAAGGTATTCCTGTCGATTACGTCTTTGTTGGTAGTTGTACCAACGGTCGCATCGAAGACCTGAGAGCTGTGGCAGAATTTGTAAAGGGAAAGAAAAAAGCCGATAATATCACTGCCTGGATCGTGCCCGGCTCCAGACAGGTTGAACAACAAGCCTGGGAAGAGGGCATTGCGGATATTCTGGAAGAAGCTGGTTTTAAGCTGCGTCAACCCGGCTGTTCGGCTTGTCTGGCTATGAACGATGACAAAATCCCTGCCGGCAAACTGGCTGTTTCTACCTCAAACCGAAACTTTGAAGGCCGGCAAGGCCCGGGGTCGAGAACGATGCTGGCAAGTCCGCTCACTGCTGCCGCAGTGGCAGTAACAGGGAAGATCATCGACCCGAGAAAACTTTTATAATACATGAAAAAAGAACAATTATGGCAATAGCAAAATTTGTGACGATTGAATCCACCGCAGTGCCTCTGCCGATAGAAAATGTGGATACTGACCAGATAATCCCTGCGAGATTTCTGAAGGCAACAACAAGGGACGGATTTGGTGACAACCTGTTCAGAGACTGGCGATATGACAAAGAGGGCAATCCCATTCCTGATTTTGTGCTGAACCAGAATGTTTATTCAGGCGAAATTCTGGTCGCAGGAAAAAACTTCGGCAGCGGTTCGAGTCGCGAACATGCTGCATGGGCTATCCATGATTATGGATTCAAAGTAGTGGTATCCAGTTTTTTTGCCGATATATTCAAAAACAATGCTTTGAACAATGGGCTGCTGCCTGTTCAGGTATCGGAAGGTTTTCTGTCTAAATTATTCAAAGCGATTGAAGAGTATCCGGCTACTAAAATTAAAGTGGATCTGGTCAATCAGGAAATCACCTTACTCCCAACGGGCGATAAGGAGCAATTCGATATTAATTCATATAAAAAAGAATGCCTGCTCAATGGCTATGATGACATTGATTATTTACTCAACCTGAAAGATAAAATAGAAGAATTTGAAAAATCCAGAGCCTGATAATACCATGGCAAAAAAAATTACAATAATGGATACAACACTCCGCGATGGTGAACAGACCTCGGGAGTGTCATTTACTGAAACCGAAAAACTCAATATCGCCAAATTACTGCTCGAAGAGCTGAAAGTTGACCGTATTGAGGTTGCTTCGGCAAGAGTATCTGAGGGCGAGTTTAAAGGAGCGAAAAATATTTTTGACTGGGCGAGGGAAAACGGTTATATCGAACAAGTCGAAGTCCTGGGTTTTGTGGATGACCGTGAATCGCTTAACTGGATCACGAGAGCCGGCGGAAAAGTAATCAACCTGCTGACTAAAGGCTCATTAAAGCATTGCCGCCAACAATTGCGCAAGACGCCCGAGGAGCATATCGCAGATATCAAACATGTGCTGAACAATGCGCATGAGATGGGCATCAGGGTCAATATATACTTTGAAGACTGGTCGAACGGTATGCGCAACTCTTCCGAATATATTCACCAGATGCTCGACAGTCTCAAGGATTCGGGCATTGACAGGTTTATGCTTCCCGATACACTGGGTATTCTGAACCATGATGAAACGTATAAATTTTGCTCTGATCTCATAAAACGATATCCTGATCTCAATTTCGACTTCCACGCCCACAATGATTATGACCTTGCTACATCCAACGTCTTTGCAGCCATAAAGGCTGGAATCACGGGAATCCATGCCACACTGAACGGCCTCGGCGAACGGGCAGGCAATGTACCGCTCTCCAGCGTGATCGGCATCGTCAAAGACCACTTCAAATACAACATGTCGGTTGATGAAAAAAAGCTATACAAGGTGAGTAAATTTGTGGAATCGTTTTCCGGCATCAGAATACCCCCTAATAAGCCCATCATCGGAGAAAACGTATTTACACAAACCAGCGGTATTCACGCTGATGGCGATCAGAAAGATAATCTGTATTACAACGACCTGTTACCGGAACGGTTTGGCAGAACCCGCCAATACGCCTTAGGTAAAATGTCGGGCAAGGCAAGCATTATCAAAAACCTTGAAGGCCTTGGCATTGAGCTGACCAAAGATGAGATGAAAATGGTGACGGAACGGGTCATTGAGCTCGGGGATAAAAAAGAAACCGTAACACGCGAAGATCTCCCCTATATCATCTCCGACGTGCTGAAGAATGAGAAGATCGTTGAAAAGATCAAGATTATCAACTACTCCCTCAACGTGGCTAAAGGCCTGAAATCCATGGCTACATTACAGGTGGATATCAACGGAAAAATATACGAACGTACAGCTTCGGGTGACGGACAGTACGATGCATTCATGAAGGCTCTTTGGCTCATCTACGACGACCTCAAACGCCCACATCCGATACTGAAAGATTATATCGTTACTATTCCTCCGGGCGGACGCACCGATGCTCTGGTAGAATGTATGATCACATGGGAATACAATAATAAAACATTCAAAACCCGAGGTCTGGACTCAGATCAGACCATCGCCGCCATTAAAGGCACCATCAGGATGCTGAACTTAATAGAATCGAATAACAATATAACTGCATAAAATTCATGGAATATAAAATTGCTGTTTTACCCGGCGACGGAATAGGCCCGGAAATAGTCGCTCAGGCAATCAAAGTACTGAATAAAGTCGGCGCGAAGTTCGGACATTCCTTTGCTTTTACGGAGGCCTTGGTCGGCGCTCATGCTATTGATGAAACCGGCGATCCCTTTCCTGAAGTGACCTTCAGACTTTGTATGAACTCTGACGCCGTTCTGTTCGGTGCCATTGGGGACCCGAAGTATGACAATGACCCAAAAGCCAAAGTACGCCCGGAACAGGGCCTGCTGGCTATGAGAAAAAAACTCGGATTGTATGCCAACATCAGGCCAGTAAATACTTTTAAATCATTGATACACAGGTCTCCCCTTCGGACTGATCTCGTGGAGGGCGCTGATTTCGTCGTCGTTCGCGAACTGACAGGCGGCATCTATTTCGGTGAGCCTCAAGGGAGATCAGAGGACCTGACTAAGGCATTCGACACAAATGTTTATACCAAAGAAGAAATCCGGAGGATTGTAAAACTCGGCTTTGAATACGCCGCCAAAAGAAATAAAAGACTTACCGTAGTCGATAAGGCCAACGTGCTCGCAACATCAAGGCTGTGGCGCGAGACGGTGCAGGAAATGATTCCTGACCATCCTGATATCGAGGTGGATTTTATGTTTGTTGACAATGCCGCAATGCAGATCATTCAATGGCCAAAGAAATTTGACGTGATGGTCACAGAAAATATGTTTGGCGACATTTTATCGGATGAAGCCAGTGTGATCACAGGCTCATTGGGATTACTGCCTTCTGCCTCTGTGGGTATCCACACTTCTGTGTTCGAACCGATACACGGCTCCTACCCTCAGGCTGCAGGCAAAGACATCGCCAACCCTTTGGCAACAGTTTTGTCGGCTGCCATGCTGCTCGAATCGCTCGATTTGCTGGATGAAGCAAAGGCCGTTCGTGCCGTGGTTGATAAGTCCATAGAAACCGGTGTAGTCACTGAAGATATTGCAGAAGGGAAAGCCTACAAAACATCGGAGGTTGGAGACTGGCTCGCAGAAAACCTTTAATAATCGTTGAATTCTCATAGAAAGGTCAATTGTAAATTTGACCTGTTTTATGAGAAACTGATCATTTTCGGAATCAAAAGCCTCATGAATGCTTTTTCATCCATGTGCGTGGCCCCCGGTATTTGCATGAAAAAGAAGCTATTTGTGAGGCCTTTTCTATAGCGGAAGGGAAATCAAGCCCCGAAGCATAGAAATAACAAAATGCCCCATGAAGAATGTCACCCGCCCCAAGCGTGTCAACAACTTCGGTTTTTTGTACATTAACAAGTAAATTTGCGATACCTTCGTTGATGATAACAGGCTTTTCTCCTCTGGTGATCGCCGTTTTACTCACTCCCTGACTGATTAGCCACGAGGCTACATCATCACCCTCGATGCTGCCCGGTGGAGAAAAATCGGAAGAACAAATGGCTATATCAATATACTTCAACAGCTCCTCCGTACCGGGCTTCCAGCTCCCCCCGTCTAAAACAGTGATAATACCCTGTCGACGACAAACCGCCGCCATTTCTATGGCTTTTTCCATATAAAAGCCATCAAACATGGCGATATCACCAAAGGG
>WGED01000503.1 GCA_015492915.1 Cyclobacteriaceae bacterium | reverse complement strand
GTTCAAAGCCCATTTCCGGATTATAATATTTGCCCGCCCGCGACATCATAAAATTGTAAAAAAAACCGACATTCGCCCTGTTCTCCCAACTGAAATAAAATTTGCCGCCATCAAAAAAGCTGCCCGGGTTATTCAGGCCATTGTCAAAAGTCTGCGCATAATTAAAAGTAATATAATCCCCCCTGAAAGGATTGTAAATCAGATCTATCGCCGGGTTTATGTTATAATTCCCCTCGGCATCGATTTTACTCGTCACCATGCCGCCGAGGTAGCTCGTAGAATTAAATACTCCTTTCCGAACCCTTAATACGCCGTAGTTCGTCGATGGCACCCTGGTCACAGAATCAGTGTCTTCCACAAAATCAATCGCTGCGGTCTGCATATCCATGAAGCCCAGATCCCAATTACCTACACGCCCCACCAGGCGCGCTCCCGCTATGATCGGTACGATCTCATTTTCATAAATGCCGATGCGCCGGCTGTAAAAAAGTTGATCCATATACCCCGTTCGCATAGTGAAGATGCTCGATCGTTCTATGAAAAATTGGCGTTTTTCTGGATAAAAAAGAGAGAAACGGGTCAGGTTGACAAGCTGATCATCCACCTCAACCTGGGCGAAATCAGTGTTGAGCGTCACATCGAGGGTCATATTGCTGGTGAGGGAATATTTCAGGTCAAGCCCGGCATTCCATTTAAAATCGGTTTTCATTTTGTAATCCAACCGTGATGCGTCATATTGATTTTCCTGATCCATCCCTGCCAGCACATACGGCGTCAGGTACACAGGCTTCTTCATCTGCAATCCGTTGAAGACTACCTTCATGGCCTGGGAGGGCTTCCAGATGCTGAATCTGCCGAACTCATTGGTCATAAGCGGAAATACCTGCGTCTCCTGCAGACTCACGATCAATCGCCAGATGCTCATGCCCATATACACTTTTCCGTCGACAGCCTGAAAGCGGAGGCTTGAGACGGGAATGCGCATCTCCAGTTGCCATAAGTTGTCACTCAGCGAGGTTTTCACATCCCAGAAAGTGTTCCAACTCCTGTTGAAAGGAAGACGACCTTCGTTGGTCTGTCCGTCATTGGAGATGGTAAAATCGGAACGCACCGCGGCAGGATTGGTCTCAAAGCATAGGGCATTTTCATTGTCATTAAAGGTGTCGAGCATAATGCCGAAATTGTCACTTCCCCCGTCGATACCGTCACGTTTTTTTGTGGTCACGATAGGCCTGGCATCCCCTGAATAATGCAATCTGGCTCCGACATAAAGGTACTTATCATCAAAGGTGATGAAAACCTCCGACCGTTGATCTGTCCTGCCCCCATGGTTGGGGCGAAACATAAACATAGGTATGGAATCGGCATTTTGCCATAGCGCCTCATCACATACACCGTCAAAAATCAGCTTATAGTTTGTCTTTTTGATCTCAAAAAAAGAAGGCTTTTGTCCCATCACATTAACAACCGTGAGATGTATTATCACCCCAAAAATTAAAAAACCTCTCCTTCTCATTATGTGCAATTATTCGCCGGCAATTTAATCAAATCCCTTCTTCAGAGACAAACCGCCCATCAAATCATTCCACCTTTAAAATCATAGTTGGCGCCTCCCCGATTATTGACACAGGATTTCTGTATGAGAAATCATGTATTTTTTCACCGGGCACATCATGTGGTTTATTTGTGCCTTAATTCCTTTTTTAGACATTCCAATGCAAAATTGATTAGTGCTGTTGCGGATAATAATGGTTGATAAAAAAAACTATTTTATACTCTTAAACTCATTCACTCCAAATATCCTGAAATTATTATCAAAAGCATAGATCAGGGTATCGAGCGAGACAGTGTCCTCACCGCATTGCAAATATGAGTTGCCAAAAACAAATATTGTATCCCCCTCAAAAACACCCTCATCCAATTCGAAACTACTCACCCACTCTTTTTTCCCTCTTATCAGAACAGCACCATACGATTTCTTTCCATTCCTGAGATTGTGCTCCGGGCTTATCTGGTGGTCATTCCAGAAAATATGTAGCGAATCGGGGAATACCCTCACATTGTTTTCAAGTTCAAACTTCTGGCGGAAAGAAAATTTGGAGTCTCCTTTACCGATGAGTTCTATATAAATCCTGCCGCAAGGCAAATGGAGCACTTCTTCAAGTTCATGCGATTGATTCCGTACTTTATAGGTCAAATTGCACGAATAAAAGATTGTAATTAATAATGAGGTGAATATCAGATTTATCTTCATATAACAGCATGATAAATTGTGGAAAAAAAAATTAAAATAATTTTTTAAAATCCATTTACTTTTCTTCAATTTACATATAATCTTGACGACTAAATCCATAACATTGGCAAAATTTCATACGCTGACCATATGCCTTTTTGTGTTTTTACTGCTTTCATGCAGCAAGGGTTTTAATACCACCACCATCGCCTTCGGTTCCTGTTCCCATCAATTCGACTCCCTACAAATGTGGGACAATGTAATTGCTCACGACCCTGTTGCATGGATATGGCTCGGTGATAATATTTATGGCGATACCTACGACATGGATGAGATGAAGGCCAAATACGATATGCAAAAGCAAAGAGCTTCTTACCAGCGTTTGCTCCGGAAAACTAAAGTATTCGGCATCTGGGATGATCATGATTACGGAATTAATGACGGTGGCAGCAGTTATACAATGAAAGACGAGAGCAAGGAATTATTGCTGGATTTTCTTGATATTCCTGAAAATGCCGATGTCAGACGCCATTCGGGAGCATATCAATCTTATCTTATCGAAAACCAGGGGCTCACAATCAAACTCATTTTGCTCGATACCCGTTATTTCAGGGATTCACTCAATAAAAACCCACAACCTCCACCGGTGTATCTTCCTCGAAACGATGGTACCATACTCGGTGAGGCGCAATGGCAATGGCTCGAAAAAGAACTGACTAACAGCACAGCCGACATCCACGTGATCGGATCAAGCATACAATTAATTTCAGAAGAACACGGCTATGAGAAATGGGCTAATTTTCCTAACGAAAGAAAACGATTCTTTGATCTGATCGTCAAAACCAAGCCCAAACGGCTCATCATCCTCAGCGGTGACAGGCATATTGCTGAATTTTCAAAAATTGAACCTGCAGGACTGGGATATCCCGTTTATGAATTCACCTCAAGCGGCTTAACCCACACATGGAGCGGGGAGCGTCCTGAGGCTAATAAATTCAGAATCGGTAAATTGATGGTGAGCAAGAATTTCGGTATAATTACTATCAATCATAATAATAATTCTATAAACATAAATCTTACTGCCTATGATGACAACAATGAAAAGATCGGAGAAGTGGTGGCAAAATTTTGACCCTTAATACCCTATTTTTTTAATAATTATTTTACAATTAATTTCCTTCTATGTGAGGAATTTACTTTTGCTTTACACCCAAAATATTAAATTCACAGCAAATTAATTTTAACTTAAATCAGTAAAAATGAAAAGATTCTTACCCTTAGCATGCATGCTTCTAATGGCCGGATGGACATTCGCGCAGTCAGGAAGCATATCAGGACAAATCAGTGATAGCGATACTTACGAAGCGCTCCCGGGAGCAAACGTAGTAATCAAAGGCACATCGAAAGGAACGACAACCGATGTGAATGGTAAGTTTAGCCTGGGCGATCTGACACCAGGCAGCTATGTGATTGAGATATCCTTTATTGGATACGATCTCAAGGAAATTTTCGCTAATGTGAAATCAGGTCAGAATGTTAATCTCGGGAATATCCGGCTGACTCCCACATCTATCGGCCTGAAAGAAGTTGAAGTCATCGCATCGGTGGCTATCGACAGGAAAACACCGGTTGCTTTTACTTCAATCACAGGACAGGAGATTGAGGAGAAAGTGGGTAATCAGGAATTTCCAGAGATGCTTAGAAACACCCCCTCTGTCTATGTTACCAAACAGGGTGGTGGTTTTGGTGACTCAAGGATAAACGTAAGAGGATTTGATCAGCGTAACATCGCTGTGATGATCAACGGTGTACCTGTCAACGACATGGAGAACGGTTGGGTTTATTGGTCAAACTGGGCAGGCCTTAGTGACGTGACGACTAAAATGCAGGTGCAGCGTGGTCTTGGTGCCTCAAAGCTCGCCGTTCCTTCGGTTGGCGGATCCATCAATATTATCACCAATGCTGCTGAAATGAAAAAAGGCGGAGCTGCCGGTGTGATGATAGGAAATGACGGCTATCAGAAATATTCCCTCATGCTTTCAACCGGCCTCGGCCAATCAGGATGGGCACTCTCTTTTCAGGGCACGCACACATTGGGTAACGGGTATGTGTATGGCACCAAATTCAGTGGTTGGTCATACTTTGGCTCCATATCAAAAGTGTTCAACAAAAGGCATTCGATCGGGATCACTGCCGTTGGCGCTCCGCAATGGCACCATCAACGAAGCTGGGCCAATCCATACACTGATTACGAAAAATATGGAACTAAATACAATAGTGATTGGGGATACCTGAATGGTGAAGAATTTACATTCAGAAGGAACTTCTATCACAAACCACAGGTTTTCTTCAACTGGTATTTCGATATATCGGAAAAAACAACACTCAGTACCGCAGCCTATATCTCGTGGGGCCGGGGTGGTGGCACGGGCCCCAGAGGACGGATAAACGGAAAAGCTGAGTACAGATTACCGAAAACAGCAGACGGGCTGCACAGATTTGACGATATCGTCAAATGGAACAGCGGCGGATCAGTTCCGGATTTTGGTGATGACAGGGAAACATGGGAGAACATCAATCCGGGCGAGGACAACAGAAAAGGGTTTTATGCTGATAAGTATGTGAATACGAGTTATTATGGTCTTATCAGAAGAGCTTCCATGAACTCCCACAACTGGTATGGCATTATCTCAAACCTTACAACTGAGCTTGGCGAAGCTTTCACGCTTACTGCAGGAATTGACCTTAGAAAATACAAGGGGTTTCATTATCGCAGGGTAGCTGATCTGCTTGGCGCCGATGCGTATTTTACCAACAGGAATATCAATACTTCAGGTTATTTCATCTCTGAAGAAAACCCCGCCAAACCATTGTCAAAAATGGGGGACGAGGAAAAATTGCATTATTACAATATAGGCCTCGTTCAATGGGAAGGCGTCTATGCACAACTTGAGTATTCCAAAAATAAGATTTCTACATTCATACAGGTATCGGGTTCGAACCAAGGTTTTAAGCGTGTTGACTTTTTTAACTATTACCAGAGTGACGCCCTCAATGAGGCTGCCGGCAAGGATGAAAATATGGAAAGCCCCTGGAAACACTATTTTGGAGGCAACGTGAAAGCCGGTATTAATTACAATATCAATCAACATCACAATGTGTTTTTCAATACCGGTTATATGTCGAGACAACCGACTTTCGACAATGTATTCCCGTATTATACAAACAGGATCAACCAGATAACGCCAAATCAGCAGATCATTGCTTTCGAACTCGGTTACGGCGTGAGAAACTCGTGGATGGCATTGAACCTGAACCTGTACAGAACAAAATGGCTTGACAGGCAATTCAATAAATCCCTCGATGTCGACGGCGATACCTACACGGGCAACCTGACAGTTGACCAGGTGCATCAGGGAATAGAGCTGGATTTCGTGATCACACCAGTGCGCAATCTTGATATTAAAGGGATGCTCACCATTGGTGACTGGAAATATGCCGATGATGCAAGGGGTATAATTGTTAACGTGGACAATCCCGCTGATGTAATAGATGGAGTTATCTACCTGAAAAATGTGAAAGTTGGTGATGCTGCGCAGACAACATTCAGCCTTGGCGCAGACTGGGAAATAGTAAAAGGCCTCGGTATCGATGCCAACTATTATTTTGCCAGCAACCTGTATGCTAATTTTGCACTAGATGACCGCACCTTCGAACAACCGGGCATGTCTGCATGGAAACTGCCTACTTACAGCCTGGTTGATCTTGGCGCTAACTATAATTTCAAAGTCGGAAATACCGACTGGAGCTTCAGGCTGAATGTGAACAACTTGTTTGATAAGGAATATATCTCTGAATCAGACACTAACAGATTGTATAACCCCGAGAGTGGTTCCGACAGATTGATTCCGGATTCAGTTGATGGCAGTGTCAGTAACAGGGTATTTTATGGATTTGGCAGAACATGGAACCTCGGCCTGAAAGTCAGATTCTGATAATCATTAAATTCTCATATAAAAAGCCCGGAATTCCGGGCTTTTTTGCTTTATCCCAAAATTCTCAATAACCTTTCTGTTCCGGGCATAAATTACTTCAAAATCAGGCACTTCGTTCACATTTGACTCGTCGCCATAGTAGTGCATTATGC
>WGED01000502.1 GCA_015492915.1 Cyclobacteriaceae bacterium | reverse complement strand
TTCCACATATTTGCCCTTGGAATAATACAATTAATAAAAACACGCAGTCATTTAATCGAAGTAATTAAAGCTCGGAATAGAAAGGTTATTGAGAATTTTGGGTTTAAATACTATTCACAACAGTCCGGTTTTCCCCGGATTTTCGTTTCAGCCAATAGTATAGTAGCGGTACGAAGTACAGGCTGACCAGTGTGCCGATGGTCATTCCCCCGATAATGGCAAGTGCCAGGGGTTTCTGCAGGTCGGCGCCCAGGCCGTGGTAAAACAGAAAAGGGGCCAGCGCCAGGATAGTTGTGGCGCTGGTCATGATAATGGGTTTTAGCCTTCTTTTTCCGGCTATTATCAATGATTTCAATAACGGCATGCCGTTGTTGTACATTCTGTTGATCGTATCGATTTTTAATATGGAATCGTTGATGATGATACCACTCATTACCACTATACCGATCATCGACATCAGATTTATAGAATCACCGAAAATCCATAGCAGGAGAAAAGCGCCGAAAATATCAATCGGTATTTCCAACAGTACGATAAAGGGAAGGGTGAGGGATTCGAATTGTGAGGCAAGTATAAAATAAAGCAGCAATACCGAAATGATAAGGATTGTGATCATTTCCCGGAATAATTTCTTATTAGAAAATACCGATCCGGTAAAAGCAATATTGAAATCGGGGTCACTGCTTACAATCTTTTTGAATTTTTTCATCACCGCATTGGTTTTTTCGGGGTTTACATAAAGGGGCAAAGGGTAATATTCACCTTGTTTACCCCTGTGGATGGTTTCAAGGTCAAAATCCTTTGATTCGGTAAACAGGGTGCTTACCGGTATCAATTTACCGTCTTTATTTTGTACGGTGAGAGTATTCAGTATTTCCCGCAGTTTTCTCTCATTGCCTCCTATGATTACAGGGATTATTTCCCGGTTTTCATGCAGGCTGAGGATTTCGTTTTGGTTAAATGCACTTTTCAGCTTTGCGTATATCGCATCAAATGTCACATTATATGCGAGGATTTTTTCCGCATCTACTGATAACACGATTTGTTCCTGCCATGCGGGCTTTCTTATGATCATATCCGGACCGGCCTTTTCCAACCGATCGAGTAATCCGGAGAGCAAACGGTTATTTGCCGGATTGGTGCTGTTGACCGGTGCCAACATGGCCATCAACGGCGGCTGATCATCTGAAAACAGCATATCAAAGATATTTTCGGCTGTTTTAAAAGAAACCGAAGCATTTCCAAATTTCATTATTGTTTTTTCCCTGAGCAATGTCATTAAGTTATTCAGTTGATTTTGGGAAGAAGCCTTTATATATATCCTTGCCTCCGAGGTTGTTGCCTCTTTATGGCTTCCCAGTAAAAATTGCTGCCTGCCCACCAGGGCCATATAGTATTCCGCATCCTTGCATTCCTGCATGATCTGTATAACCCTGCTTTTGTTTTCGTCTGCATGAATCTCATCATTCCAGTTGATGTACATCATCGTATCGGTGCGTTCCAATACTGGCAGTTTCCTTTTGTCAAGTTCTCCGTACAGCCACCAGGTGCCCAACATAAAAAATACGATCAAAATCCATACATGCCCCTGATTTCTCATCACAAGCCTGAAACCGGTTTCATACATGTTTTCAGGTTGAAATTTTCTTTTGTCATTAGCCGTTCTCCTTTTGCTCTTTCGCCCATAAAATAATCTGTAATAGACAGGCAGCAGGGTAAAAGATACGATAAGGGAAGCGACAAGCCCGATGGCAACTGCCATGGCCTGGTCGTAAAACAAAGCTCCCGAGATGCCACTGATGAAAATCAAAGGAATAAAAACAGCACAGGTAGTGAGCACAGAACTGATCAGGGGCCTGATAACCTCGTTAGTCCCTTCGGTGCAGGCATCATGGAGTGTATATCCGTTTTTTCTGTATTGGTCGATATTGTCGATTACAATGATGGAATTGTCGATCATCATGCCGATGCCCAGTACCAGCCCCGATAGCGATATAATATTTATAGAAATATGAAATATATAAAAGAACAGTAGGGACACTATTACCGAGACAGGGATGGCGATACCTATAAGCAAGGGCGAATATATATCTCTCAGGAAGAAAAACATGATGAAGAAGGCCAGAAATGCCCCCCATATCAGGCTTTGCCTGACATTGGAAATGGAATAATCGAGCAAGGCAGACTGATCATGGGCAATGCTAAAAGCTATATTGGGATAGTCTTCTTTGAAATGTCCTATCAGTTCGGAGAGTTTTTCCCTAAGGTCTTCCATGCGGGCATCACTGTGCTTAATGATTGCCATTGACAGGGCGTCCCGGCCATTCATAATCACCATGCCCGCCCGTTTTCGTGGGCGTTCAATAATTTCTGCAAATTCTTTTAATTGAAAAAGACGGCCCTCAATTTTAAGATATATATTTTTTATGTCCAGGATGTTGTTTATCGTTGATTTAAACCTGACATTGTATTCATAGCGGCCATCCCGAATAAGCAGGTTGCCCAGGTTTATGTTCTGATCCTTCAGGGCTTTTTCAAAGTCGGTCAGCTTAATGCTCAGTGCATCCAGCTTTTTCCAGTCCGGTATAAGTACAATTTCCATCAATACCTTACCGCTCATATCAACCATGGCCACTTCCGGGAGTTGTTCGAGGCGTTTCCTGATTACGGCATCGGCAAACCTGCTCAACTCAACGAAACTTTCGGATACGGTGCCTTCCTTATTATGGATACTGTCGTTTTTGAGGGTCAGATTGAGATAAAAAACAGGTATATCGGAAATATTTGCTTTCATTACTCTTGGCCTGGGCATCTCCCTGGGCAACGATT
>WGED01000501.1 GCA_015492915.1 Cyclobacteriaceae bacterium | reverse complement strand
ATTTTGTATGTGGCAGCTCTTTTAAACAACTCATCGAGCGATAAAGGCTCGAAGCTCTCCCACTCATGAGTACTGTAAATTGTAGGAAATTCGACGGGCGCCGCCTGTGACACCTCACCGGTAGCTGCCCATTCGGCGCCCCTTTGCAGGATGGTGATAAATCCGGCACATTGCAAAGGCTTTAGGTTGTCCTTTGATGCAGCCGTTCCGAATGTGGTACATAAAACCCTGCCCTTACCGTGCGATGACGAAAAGATCGCAGGAATATACAAACCGTTGCCCCCGTGTAATGAATCCGCCCAGGCTACTGCGAGCACGTCAACATTGTCGCCAAGGGTCGTGGTATTGAGGATCATATAATCCTCGTCGTGCATCCAGTTTTTATGGAGGCCTTTCATCACCTGGTGATCTGTTTTTTTGTTAATAACAGAAATCTTGTACGGATTATCGGTTTTTGACATTTCACCGGCCTTAACTCCTGTCAGATCGCTCAGCTCGGCCCAGTCTCCGAAAGCCAATGGCGAAGCGCCCAGCATTACCACACCGCCGCCGTTGTCGATATAGCTGATCAGGCTTTCCTTTGTTTTATCATCCCATTTTGCGTTGCTCACATCGATGATCACCGCATCATAGCCCTCAAAACCCGGTGAGTTGCTTTCGGTAATATCCGTATCAAAAAGCCCGGTATTTTCAATGATCGTCTTCAGTGCTTCGCTTACCTGTTCATCCCGGTCTGAGATGATGAGCGCAGAATGCTCGGCAGGCTCTTTACATTGCGAAAAGAGCAACGGCATCGCCAACATCAGAAGATATGAAAAACGCTTAATTATTTTCTCTATTCTCATTGTCTTATCTTTTTATCAGTTCATTTCTAATTTCCACGGAGCCCTGTACGGCCTTCTCAACAGGCGTGTAGCGTATGAATAATTGAGTATTTTCTCATTATCCGGATCCCACTCGATACGCTTGCCTGTCAGCATGGCGATCTCACCGAGCAAGGCCACACTGATGGAACGCAAGGCCACCTCGGCCGGCGTGATGGTCTCCTTTCGCGACCTGATACAATCCAGGAAGTTCTGATGATGATCCTCGCTTTTGTAGAGGTGTGTCTCGTTTTCGCCGATCTCCTCTTCCAGTATCTTGGGATCGCTTGCGCGCAATGTGTTGCCACGGCTCACGTAAATCCATCCTTTTTCACCGTACCATGTCGTGCCCATGCCGTTGGGCAGTTTTCTGGCATTGGCTACCCGTATTGTCACCCCTGTTTTATACTCACAGGTAAAATCATATTCTACAGGGACATCGTATATGCCTTCTCTCGGATAAATGCCTTCACCCTCAATCGCAACGGGACCTGTTCTGTCGTACCCGAGGCCCCAGTGTGCGATATCCACATGATGCCCGGCCCAGTCGGTCAGCTGACCACCGGAATAATCCATGATCCAACGCCAGTCAAAGTGCAACACACCCCTGTACGGTACCGTAGGAGCCGGTCCCAGCCACATATCCCAGTCAACGCTCTTTGGCGGATCCATTACCGGAGGTGTGCCGATGGGTCTTCTGCCGTTTGGCAATCCTACCTCTACATGTTTTATTTTACCGATACGACCGTTGATCACGAGCTCGGCCGCCCTGTGGAAATTGGGGCGTGAGCGCTGCCAGCTACCCGTCTGCCAGATCACCTTATTTTTCTCAACAGCATTTACCATAGCCCGGCCCTCAACGATTGACCTCGCCAGTGGCTTTTCCCCGTAAATATCCAGTCCTTTGTTTGCGGCTGCAATAGAGATGATAGCATGCCAGTGGTCGGGCAGGGCGATGGTAACTGCATCGAGTTTTTCCTTTTCAAGGAATTCGCGATAGTCCTTGTAGGTGCGGCAGTCATTGTTTTTGTAGGTGCCGTCCACCATGGATTTGGCACGATCGAGGTGTTTTGTATCCACATCACAGACAGCCACGTACTGAACTTCTTTTTTTCTCAAAAAATTGCGGCTGTTACCGGTGCCCATGCCTCCGAGACCTATGCTGCCCATCACAATCCTGTTGCTTGGTGCCACGGCGCCGTTCTTGCCCAGGGCGCTGCCCGGAATGATATAAGGTGCAGCAACCATAGCAAGCGTGGCTCCTGCGGCCTTTTTAATGAATTTTCTTCTGCTGTCTTTCATGTCGTGTATTTTTTGTCAATAGATTTTATTCAAATCGGTCATGCCGGTGTGCCCGGAACAGGCACTTCAAACTTCATATCCACATCGCCAAGGTGATATTCTTTCGGGCCGAGCCTCAGATCTGACTTCATCATCTCCTCCCAAGTCACTTTTTTACCCGTGTAAGCTGAAATTCGGCCCATGATGCCTGTTAACGTAGATTTGGCACATGCTTCCGCATCGTTGATGTTGGTATTGGTACGGATGGCCGTGACAAGGTCTATATGCTCTTGCACATAAGGAGATATCTTTACCCTGCCGATGGACTTGCCGTTTTTATCTTTCGGATAATCATATTCCCAAATCACTTTTCCGCTGTAATCGTAGATGCGGTGTGGCTGGGTATCAGACGTCCTGATGATGCCCTTGGTGCCCACGATCACCTCGCCGATGCCGTTGGCGCAATTGTCGATCTGGCGGCACATGCTGTGCATGCTCATGCCTTTTTCATAATTGAAATCGATGCTGAAGTTGTCATACTGGTCACCCGTCTTCCTGCGTTGTCTGCTGCCGTATCCTATGGCAAACAGGGGATTTTTGCCTGCAAACCAGTTGATGACGTCGATGTTGTGGACGTGTTGCTCCACAATATGATCTCCGCTAAGCCAGCAGAAGTTGTTCCAGTTGCGCAGCATATATTCCATATCTGTCCACCCCGGCTGGCGCTCCTTGTACCACACATGGCCCTGATTCCAGTAAGCCTTGGCAGAGAGGATATCGCCGATGGCGCCGTTCGCCACCTGTGCGTAAGAAGCGACATAATCGCGCTGATGCCTGCGCTGGGTGCCGCAAACGACTTTCAGTCCGAATGCTTCCGCCTTTTTGGCCGCTGTGAATACCTGGCGTACACCAACGGGATCAACCGCTACCGGCTTTTCAAGAAAAACATGCTTTTTGGCTTTTACACAAGCAGCAAAATGCTCAGGCCTGAAGTGAGGTGGCGTGGCGAGCAAAACGACATCGACGCCTGAATCAATCAGCTTTTGATAGGCATCGAAGCCGGTAAAGCACTTCTCATCAGCGATCTCTACCTTATTTTTCATCAGTTTTACACGACATTCGTCGATCCTGTCCTGAAATACATCCGCCAGTGCGACGAGCTCCAATCCGTCTCCTGCAGCGAGAAAGTTCAACGCTGCACCCGTGCCGCGGTGGCCACATCCAACGAGACCCGCTTTGAGTTTTTTGCCATTTGGGGCTTTATCCAGAAGCTGGGGGAGCCCGAGTTCTTCATAGCTCAATTCCGGTTTGCCGCATGCCGTCAGGAGCGTGCCTGTAGCCAATGCCCCAACCGTACCTGCCCTGACTGCGGAGGTAAGAAAACCCCTCCTGCTGACACCTTTATTCTTTTTCTTATCCATATATAATTTAATAGTTATTTTTCAGGTTCACAGACTACTCTGAAGCCTACATTTTTTGAATCCGAGTACCACCAGATACTTTTTGGCATCTGCGGATCAGTGACCAGCCACTTTTCCGTTTGTGTGTGATCTCTGTTGGCTGACCGCAATTCGGCGGCATCGCTGTCGTAGGCACCCCCACGGATCACATACTCAGTGCCCTCATCAGGCCCTGTCGGATCAGTGACCTCACCTCCGTAGGTGCTGTAAATATCTTCGCTATAGTAATCTTTCGTGAATTCCCATACGTTACCTGCCATATTAACGAGTCCGAACGGGTTTGGCTTGACGAAATCAGGCTCCTGCGTCTTCATTTGCGAGTTGCTGGCATAAACGGCGTATTCGCTGATCACTTCAGTTGAAGGTTTGAAGATCGATTTCATGAAGCCTTTGGACGAATAATCTTTCGGGCTGCCTTCGAAGAAATATGGCGTGTTCGTTCCGGCGCGGCAGGCGTACTCCCATTCGGCCTCTGTGGGAAGGCGGTATTTTTTGCCGGTCTTTTTCGAGAGCCACTCGCAATACACCTCTGCAGCATGATGGCTCATGGTAATGGCGGGGCGTGATCCCTTGCCCCATCCCTGATCGGGTGCGCCCCAAGGTGCCGTAGGCCCTGTGATGGCATCGATATTTTCTTTTTCCACGACATCACTGGCGTGTCCTGTGGTCGCTGTCTCAGCATAAAACGCTAAAAACTCATCCCATGAAACCTCGGCCATTCCCATCCAGAAATCCGACACGGTGACCCTGACCCTCGGGCTTTCATCATTTTCATGGAACGGTTCATCATCGGGGCTGCCAATGGTAAAAGACCCACCGGGAACGGCGATCATCTCAAAAGAGACACTCGTGCCCGGGATTTTTTCAGTATAATTCTCAAAGACTGAAACCGAAGTGGATTCCGTAAAAACCTCCTTATCCGCCCCGGCTGTAGCGCCAAACTCCACATTGTGTGCGTGCAGGTTGTTTTCATCATAATGGCCGACAGATATGTGGCAATTGAGGCAGGTGATGTTTTCCTTGTTTTCCTGATAGTGCAGGTGTGCATCACCACCCTCGTCGGAAAGAGTAGAGGGGAAAAGGTTACTGTGACAACTTGTGCAACTGTTCATATAAGTGAAATGGACAGCCGCCTCAGGGTCTGACTTTGCCTGCCAGTTTATTTTGTCGGTGTCCTTAAAAGTATTGGAATAAATATCTTTCGCCCCGTGTTTTATCTTTGCCCACAGGTGGCCTTCACCTTTTGGCGGCAGGTGGCAATCAACACAATGCACGATCATGCCCGAACTGTTATCGTAATGCGTCGATGATTTCCATGCGATATCCGCATCGGTGTGAACATGACACGACTGGCAATATTCGTCTGTAGAAGTATAGCGGACGCCGGTCTCGATTGCAGCAATGAAAAAGTAACAAATCACAACGCCAAACAGGATCAAAAGCCAATTTTTCCTTTTGGATTTTTTCCCTCCGAAAGGTCTGGACAATTTCATAATCACTCTTTTAATCAGGCAAGCATGAAGGTTAAAAAATATTGTGTAAATATAACAGGTATCTCATTAAGAGAGCGCCTTTTCGTGTTTAAATAATAGGATAATGCCATTTTTCCCATGACTTTTAATTATTTTCGGATCATGAGAAAGATCATTCCCTTACTTTTCATGTTCATCTCTTGCGGCCAGGATCACCGAATCAATGAGAACATCATAAAATTAGCAAACGGTTGGAAACCGGAGATCATCGCAGAGATTGACCAGAGCTATGCCGGGTGGGATGTAGAGATCGGCGATGCGGACAATGACGGGAACAACGAGATACTCGTCGCAGGCTGTCCGGACAGCAAACTGGTAATGATCAGAAAACGTGAAGATGGCTGGAAGGCGGTCACGCTGGCGGAAGACCTGGCACAGTCGAAACCGGATCCGGGTATGGGGCTGGCGGTAAAAGTGGCTGACTTGGACCAGGATGGAAAAAATGAGGTCATCCTCGGTACAGGCCAGGAGAAAGGTGGCACCGGATGGTTTTACATCATGCAAACCGACGGCACGAGGCTGACAAAAAAATTGTCCCTGAGGCCTGATTGTAATGAAAGTTCATTTACACACAACCTGGCCATACACGATCTTGACGGTGACGGAGTGCAGGAGATCATCTCCGCCTATTGCGGAGGCGGTGAGATCATCCGCTATGACGCCGACAAAGAGCTGGGCAGGATAGAAGCGGAAAAAATCCATCAACTGAGCGGTTCGGGTGAGGAATCGATCATCGCCGATGTGGACAACGACGGCAAACCTGAATATCTCACCTCCAACAGTTTTCGGGACAAGGCCGCCAAGGTCGAAATTTATGAGTTTGACGAAAACGGAGCGCTTGTCCTGCCTCCGCGGATTATCCTCGATGGCTTCGACGGGCGTAAGTGCTTTTATGCCTCCCTAACCGTCGGCGATGTGGACAATGACAAGAAAAACGAGCTGATCGTCGGATGGAAAGAAGACCAGAAAATCAATAAAGGAACGGTACTGGGGTATAAAATTGATTCCGTGGCGCATGAAGTTTACACCTTCGCCCGGCAGGACACGGCCCTCGACATGTCCTATTTCGAGAAGATGATGGCCGTGGCCGATGCTGATAATGACGGCGACAATGAACTGATCCTTTCCACACGCGGCGACAACATGTCGGAGTTTATCACCAGCCACCACCTGGGTTATGTATTTCTATTCCGGGTGGACGCCGGCGGCGAGGTCCGTCGCACCCTGCTCGCCGATCTGAATGAGAAATATGCCGGATCTTCATGGCTGGCCGTCGGCGACGCAGACAATGATGGACAAAACGAGGTTATTCTCGCCACAGGAAAAGGCGACCGCACCAAGCCCGGCACATCGTGGGTGATCATGCTTGAGAAAAAATAGCCGGATTCTCATAATAACACTATCAAAGGACCGCCGGGGCGTTTCATCAGTAAAAATAGCCCGAAACTCATGAACATGATGTCAAAGTGATTTCAGTCACGATTCATCTCAAAACTTCCTATTAGCTTTGATCACTTTTTAAAATGAATGAAACATTTTTTTAGCTTATTAAAGACGGGAATTCTTTAATTATTGGTGTTATGATTACGCCGGCCTTCGCGCCGGCGTTTTCTTTACGCACTATCTGATGTTCTTCATCCTGGAAGGGTTTACATTGATGTCAAACCGATCGGCATAAACGAGCTGCGGCTGGTTTTCGTGTGCATACGGATTTTTACTGCCACTCAGTTTGCCGGGTGTACCCGAAGCGGCTTTTTCGTATTCTTCCACAATAATGATGTAAGGGGCCTTTTTATACGCTTTGGGCAGTTTGAATTCACGCGATATGGAAAAACGGTCATTTTTAATGTCCTTTTCGGTAATGTGGGCGACAA